>JAYEPE010000078.1:0-4293 GCA_034723735.1 Campylobacterota bacterium
CGTAAAATTACGACAAATGTAGAACAAGTCAATAAAGTAGCCCTTCATCCTGACCTTTTAGCCACTTCTGTTAATCCTGATGAAGAGGGAATAGCTGAGTATATTACTGAAACTGATACGATTCGTTCGCTTATGGGCGATACTGATAATGATGCAACAAATGATGAAAAATCATATTTTTATCTCAGAGGTACGCAGCATGATGGTACTAGTTTTAAAAGTAAAATTGAGATGAGTAGTGATCAAAAAATCTCTGATTTATTACATGAAATTGGAAATGCCTATGGGAATACTCCTGCAAATGATCTTGTTACTGTTAGCCTAAATGATAGAGGACAGGTTGTTATTGAAGATAGACTTAGAGGTTCTAGTAAGTTAGACTTTCATATGGTAGGTGCTATTGACTTTTCGGGTACAAATAGTGCTGATGTTAACGATGTTAGCGCCCTTCATGCAGGAAGTACTACATTTCCAAACAGTGGTCTTTATATTAATGAATTTGTTAAGAGTAGTATGCAAACCACTGATACTGCTAGTACAATAAGTGGCATTGAATATGATAAATTTGCTTTTAAGCAATCTGGTTCCATATTAACAGGTAGTGAATCTCAGATTTTAAAAAGTGATAATGCTTATGCTAAAGATAGCACTAAGCTTATAGATGTAGCATCTGGACAGGGTGATCCTCAAACTTTAATTACGCAGCAGTTGAGTGTTAGTGGTGAAAGAGTTGGTGGTGCAGCCTTTGATATGCAGATTGATTTCAATCCAGCGGGTGCAACATTTTCCCTTGATGGAGGAACTACCAATTACAATATCTATGATATGTCATCGCCTCGTGTTGCCGTAGCAGCTGATGATATGACCTATAGACAGCTTATGGATGTTGTGAATATAGCAATGTCGGGTGAACTTCCTGCTACAACAAACAGTCCTAGCGATTATGATCAAGCAATATTAGATTCTCAGCTCAAAAGCAATGTAAACCTTAACCATCTTGGGCAACTCAGCTTTGAAGATAAAACAGCAACAAATACGAATGCAAAACTCTCTATTTATGATACAGATACTGATATTTATTCCCCTATTCGTGCTTCAATAATGACATTTAACACCAATGAGGCATTAAGTATTCGTGATCCTAAAACAGACTTTTTTTCACAGATTAACGATGCAATTAGCGCGGTAGAAAACTATAATATGTATAGTGATGGCAATAGCAGTGATCCTGAAAATATAGGTATCCAAAATGCTTTACAAATAATAGATGATATGAATGTTCTTGTGGGTTCCAAGCAGACAAAAGCAGGTTCACAATCACAAAGTCTTCAAGCAGCAACAGATCGTTCTACAATGTTGTTAGTCAATACGCAAATGTTACGTTCTGAAGTTTTAGATGTTGATATTGCAGATGCTACCTTGCGTTTACAACAGTTGTCTTTAAGTTACCAAGCTATGTTCTCATCAATATCACGTATATCGCAGTTATCTCTTGTCAATTATCTCTAAATTCTTTGGCATAAAGAGATAAAAAGCGCATCTTTTGCGCTTTTTTGTTATACTCCCTCACTTTTTACATGTAAGGACTTTTGCTTTTGCGTGACGCACTCTTAATCACTTTACTCGGAACTCTTTTTTATTTAGCATTAGCTACTATTTTAGGTAGCTCTGGTCTTATTGGTAGTTATGGATCTGCTTTTGCAGAGTTTAACCATCGTACATTTGGATATCTCTCTTACGGATATCTTTTTGCAATGATGGCGCCTCTTATTTACTGGTATCGTAGCCATGATTTTTCTATTCGTAGCATTGAAATAAGTGTAGCTTCTTTATTACTTTTTTTCTCACTACTTATTCTTCAAGGTATGTTAGTTGATGATGATTTTCGAGGTATTATAGGTGGTAATTTTGTTGATTTTTTAAATCCTTATATTGGACTTTTTGGAGTGAGTGTATTTTGGATGATAGCGACGCTTGTCTCTATTGTTATTATTATCAATAAAAGTATTGCAGAGATAATGCTTAGTCTAAAAACTATACTAGGTTTTAATAAATCTTCTCTATATCAAAATGATGAAGATATTGAAAATGATGATATCCTTGATGAACCATCTTATACACGCCATCAGCCTAATGCTATCACATCTAATGAAAAAATAGAAGAAGAAAAACCTAAAAATGAAATTCAAGAAGAGATTAAAAACGAAGCTACTGCACCGATAAAAGAAAAAACAATAGTAGCCCTATCTAAAAAAGTAAAAGAGAACAAACAAGCTATTGTTGTAGAAGAACTTGAAGAAAACAAAAAACTTCTTGATCAAATTGATACAGGTAAAACAGAAAAACCTAAAAATTTTAAACTTCCAAAAGTAGATTTTTTGCAAACACCTCCAAAGCAAAAAAATACTATAGATGAGAGTGAACTTGACGATAAAATTAAAGATCTCATTGAAAAATTAGCCCATTTTAAAATTGATGGTGATGTGGTGCGAACCTACGCTGGTCCTGTAGTATCCACTTTTGAGTTTAAACCAGCTGCTAATATCAAAGTCTCAAAAATTCTGAATCTACAAGATGATCTTGCGATGGCACTACGCGCGGAGACAATACGTATTCAAGCGCCTATTCCAGGTAAAGATGTTGTGGGTATTGAAATCCCTAATAGAACTGTGGAGACTATCTATCTACGTGAAATTTTTGAAGATAAACTTTTTAAAGAAGCTTCATCAGCATTAACTATTGCTTTGGGTAAAGATATTGTAGGAAAGCCTTTTCTTACAGACCTTAAAAAACTACCTCATCTACTTATTGCAGGGACAACAGGTAGTGGTAAGAGTGTGGGTATTAATGCTATGATTTTAAGTCTGCTTTATCGAAATTCACCTGATCAGTTACGTCTTTTGATGATTGATCCAAAGATGCTTGAGTTTTCGACTTATAATGATATTCCTCATCTATTGACTCCTGTTATTACTAAGCCTAAGCAAGCTATTGTGGCGCTGAATAATATGGTCTTTGAGATGGAGCGTCGTTATGAGTTGATGGCAGAGACACGTACTAAAAATATAGAAAACTATAATGAAAAAATAAAAAAAGAGGGTGGAGAGCATTTGCCTTATATTGTGGTCGTTATTGATGAATTAGCTGACTTGATGATGACAAGCGGAAAAGATGTTGAACTCTCTATTGCGCGATTAGCACAAAAGGCTAGAGCATCAGGAATACATCTCATTGTAGCCACACAACGACCTTCTGTTGATGTTGTAACAGGGCTGATTAAGGCTAACTTACCTTCACGTATCTCTTATCGTGTTGGTCAAAAAATAGATTCTAAAATTATCTTAGATCAAATGGGTGCGGAGTCACTGTTGGGTCGTGGTGATATGCTGTTTACACCTCCAGGTGCACCAGCTCTTGTTAGGCTTCATGCGCCTTGGGCTACAGAAGAGGAGATAGAAAAAGTTGTTGAGTTTATAAAATCTCAAAGAGCACCTAATTATGACAAAAGTTTTTTATATGAGGAGAGTGAAGCTACTCAATCAGGTGAGCTTAAAGATATTGATGAGCCTCTTGATGAGCTTTTTGCTGAGGCGAAAACTATTGTACTTACTGATAAAAAAACATCTATCAGTTATCTACAAAGAAGACTACAGATAGGCTATAACCGCTCCGCACGTATCATTGAACAACTTGAACTTCAAGGTATCCTCTCTGCACCTAATGCAAAAGGGAATCGAGAGATTCTTTAGGAATTAAATCTTTATCCTACGAACTAAAGACCTAGAAGCTCCAGTAAGCTGTGCAATCTTCGCCTGTGTCAGTGAACCCTTTCTTTCTAAGAATCAGCAGTCTTTATTGATTCTATCATATCTTTTGTGACTACCAATAAAGATAAATACAACTCTATCTGCTTGATCTGATAATAATATTTTATATTTCTGTCCTGTATTTAGAACTGCGATACTAATACGACATTTATCATGCTTACATGTAATCTTATGCTTGTGAAGATTTCTGGTATTCTTGTTTTTTATATACAGATGCAATGTGTCGTCGATCTGTATGTCGGTTAGTTGCTTAGAGGAAGTAAGTTTTTGACGCTGCTTTACAAATGATGATTGAAATTCTACTTGCTTATCGCTCAACTTTATAAAACCCTAGAGCTACCTGTGTTCTTATGAGTAAGTCATAGAATGCAGAGGCTTTTTTATAATACTCTTGCAGAAGCTTATTTGATGATGATAGCTTATCATACTCTTCATAGGCATCAATAATATCATCTATATCAATAAT
>JAYEPE010000079.1:0-4289 GCA_034723735.1 Campylobacterota bacterium
AAAGAGAACTTTGATCTTATTTTCATGGATATTGATATGCCTGTGAAAAATGGTATTTTAGCAACAAAAGAGATAAAAGACAATAGAGCTGAGGATGCTACTTTTATGCCTATTATTGCAGTGACTGCTCTTGCAATGCAAGGAGATCGGGAGCGTTTAATAAATGCAGGACTTGATGATTATATTGCAAAACCTATAACACGTGAAATGTTATTATATATGTTGAATAAATATTTAAATATAGGGGTATAAAAGTATGTACTATACTTCAAAATTTCGAAAAAATACGGGAACTCACTTTTCACTTCTTCTTGCATTTTCTAATCTTGAGAAAAATCCACTTATCTATCTAGATGAAGATGAGAAAATAGTGGCATGTAATGAAGCAAGCTTACAACTTTATGATGTAGATAGCTTAGAGAAATTACATAAAAAAACATCATATTTAAAAGATAGTTTTATTAATGAGGAGCCGTACTTTTATTCTGAATCTGACTATTGGTGTAAAAAAGTTTGTTCTCTTGGTGAGCAAAAAGTAAAAATTAATCTTCCTCATACAGCTTTAAAAATTTTTACCTTAGAGATGCAACGTAGTCGTATTGATGGCTACTCTTATTATATTGCTATCTTGCGTGATACAACAATTTTAGATCGTGCAAAGCAGGCACAGCACTATTTTGAAACCTTTAAGCAGAAATTTTTACATAGTATCTCTCATGAATTTCGTACACCAATGAACTCTATTATTGGATATTCTGATTTACTTGAACATACAGCCTTAGATCCACAGCAAAATGAGTATCTAGAAATGATTGAAAAAAGCACCTCTTCAATGATGCAAAAGGTAGCTAATTTATTGCAATTAATGGAATTGGAAAGTGGACTTTTACTGCTCAAAGATATGGAATATAATCCACTTAAAGAGTTTGAAAAATTTGCAGAGTTATTTATAGAATCTGCTCAAGAAAAAAATATTCAATTCATGTTACTTATTGATCCACATCTACCAAAAATACTTAATGGTGATTTCCAAAAAATAAAAACAGTACTTTCAAGCCTCATCAACAATGCACTAAAATTTACACAAGATGGCGGTAACGTTTATGTTGAGATTAAGTTACGTACTTCCAAGGATGATGAGGCTAACTTAGAATTTGTTGTTAATGATACAGGTTCAGGGATATCAGATGAACGTGTTCGGACTCTATTGCGTCCTTTCGCTTCTGCTTGGGAAAATAGAGAACGTGGCATTGATGGTCTAGGTATAGGACTGAGTCTCTCTCATAAATTACTCAGTTTGATGAATTCAAAATTACAATTAAGTAGTGAGATTAATAAGGGTAGCCGTTTCTCTTTTAGAATTAAAAATACTATCGTCCAAGAGGGATCATTTGAATTTGTTGATGGCAGTAGTTGTGCCATCTGGGCAGAAGATCTTCATACGGCAATTCAAGCAAAATTATTACGTAATTATCTTGATCTTTTTGAAGTGAAATCTATAGAAATTGGTGGCTTAGCTACGCCTGTTTTAAAAGATGTTGATATTTTGTTTATCATTACAAGTCACATCATGAAAAGACGTATTAAGACACTTCGAAAATCATTTCCAAAATTAAAAATTGTTCCAGTTATCGAAGCGAGTGAATATGATAAATTTGAACATTATGATGAGGAATATGATGCTGTAATGTCACTTCCTCTTTTACCGCACAGACTACATCGTACACTTGCGGTACTATGGGATAAAATGCCAAAAGAGTATCTGCAACGACGTGTTAAAACACATAATGAAAAAGATTTTCATAATGTAAAAATCTTGATTGCTGAAGATAATGTGATTAATCTTAAGTTAATTGAGACAATTTTAGCGCAAGAAAATTATCATGTTGTCACTGCTGAAAATGGTCAAATTGCTGTTGATACTTACTTGAAAGAGCCTTTTGATTTGGTTCTAATGGATATTGATATGCCAGTTATGGATGGAATTACAGCAAATCGGCTTATCAAAGAGATAAACAAGCATAATCAGCGTGCCTATACCCCTGTTATTGCCTTAACTGCACGGGCTCTTTCAGGTGATAGAGAACGAATTATGAAAGCAGGATTAGATGCTCACCTTCCAAAACCTATTGATAAAGAACTTCTGCTTGAAACTATTGAAAAATTTTTAGCTTTAAAGCAAGAGGTCTAAGCTTATAGCTTTTGTTTGTTAGTTATTCGTTTGATATAGATATTTATAATACGCCCACTTAATTACAGAAAATAAGGAATATAATGAAATTAGTCTTAAAATCACTCGCCGCAGCCGCTCTTGTGTCATCAGTAGCATTTGGCGCTACTATCGCTACGGTAAATGGTAACGTTATTGATTCAGAAGAGGTAAATCGTGTGCTTATGGAAGGAACACAGGGACGTTTTTCAACACTGCCTGCTGAACAACAGACAGAGCTTCGTACACGTATTATAGATGGTATGATTTCACAAGAACTCATTTATGAAGATGCTAAAAAAAATGGCATTATGAATAGTGCTATTTATAAACAAGAGATGCAAATGGTAATGTCTCGTGTTGAAAAACAACTTGCAGGAAAAGTATGGCAAGAAGAGCAATTGACAAAAATCTCAGTTACAGATAAAGAGAAAAAAGATTACTATAGTTCAAATAAAGCTGAATTTGTAGAAAAAGAGAAAGTTCATGCACGTCATATTTTACTCAAAGATGAAACCAAAGCCAAAGCTATAACTGCACGTTTAGCTAATCTTAAAGGTGATGCACTTAAAGAAAAATTTGTTGAGATTGCTATGGCAGAATCAACAGGACCTAGCGCACCAAAGGGCGGTGATTTAGGATATTTTGCACCAGGTCAAATGGTACCATCATTTAATGATGCAGTATTTAGTATGAAAAAAGGTACGATTACCACAACTCCTGTAAAAAGCCAATTTGGTTATCACATCATCTATCTTGAAGATAAAAAAATGGGTAAAACACTTAATTATGCTGATGTAGAGACCTTTATTGATCAACGTCTTAAAGCACAAAAATTTGAAGCACATATGAAAACTAAAATGGAAGAGCTTAAAAAAGGTGCAAAAATTACTTTCGCTAAATAATATCTCTCTCCCTTCTCCTGTCACGAAACTTTCTCTTCGTGGTAGAGAATTTTATATTAAAAGAGATGAACTTCTTCACCATGAACTTAGTGGCAATAAATTTCGCAAACTCTATCAACTGATTCAAACCCCCTCTTCAAAATATTCTAAAATAATTTCCTACGGTGGAACGCAATCAAATGCTATGCTTGCTATTGCGTATCTTGCTCATGAAAAGGGGTGGCAATTTGATTATTATTCTAAGCCAATAGCCTTACATGTAAAGAGTAATCCTCAGGGTAATTATAAAAAAGCACGTGAGTTCGGGATGAATATTATAGAGATAGCTCATGGAGATTATGAAAAAACAGTCTCAGGCTTGTTCTTACATGTAAACAATCATGAAGTCCTGATTCCTCAAGGTGGAGCTGATAAAATTGCTCAAAGTGGAGTTGCTGTTTTAGCCGATGAAATCAAATTATTTCAAGAGCAAAATGCTATTGATAATTTAAATATCATTACCCCATCAGGAACAGGCACGACAGCCTATTATCTAGCAAAAGAAATGCCTACAAATAGGATTTTAACTACTCCTGTAGTAGGAGATGCAGAATACTTATATGTAGAGATGAAAGCCCTAGGTGACATTCCTAATAATTTACATGTAATCAATACAGACAAGCGATACCGCTTTGCTAAGCCGTATAGAGAATATTATCAAATTTATCAAGAACTCAAAGAGTATGGCATAGAATTTGATCTGATTTATGCCCCCAAAATGTGGCTTGCATTTTTAGAAAATATAGAAAGCTTTGATGGAGATTTCCTTTATGTTCATAGTGGTGGAGTCAGTGGCAATGAAACAATGTTACAACGGTATAAATTTAAAGGGATAGTATGAATCTAAAACAAGAAAAACGTATAAAAAGAGTTCTTTTTCTCTTAGCAACCGCACCTTTTATATCAGGTTTCATTACCGCAATGATAGTCTTTACAAATCCAAGTGGTATGATGGTAGTAGGTTTGGGTGGCATGCTTGGTTTGTGGATGATTGCCGCAGTAGCTTCCTACAAGGCAATCAAAGGTTTGATTTTCTCTTAATTGTGATTGTATTTGCTATAATGTTCTTTAAATAAATTGTTGGTTTAAAAAATAGGACATGAAGATGCAAAGAAAACTAATAAGCTTTGATTTGG
>JAYEPE010000080.1:0-4277 GCA_034723735.1 Campylobacterota bacterium
TTGTAGTCTAAATCTTCTAAAAGTCGCTTTGAACTGACTTTACGATGGGACATCCCCGCAAAGGTTCCTATCTCAAAACCAAATTTCTTAGCATTATTTTGATGCACTTGTGAACGCAGAGGATGCAGAGGTGCCACAACATTAAATAGCCCATGAGATACATCTGATATTATCAAATTTTTCACCACACCAATAACATCATCACGATGAACATAATTCACTATACCGTCAGTAAAATTTTTTACCCTACTCCAACGTCCTGCAACTCTATCTTCACCCATGAGACCACCAAGTCGAAGGGTAATTACATGAGTTTTTAGATTTTGAATTAACTGCTCTGCTTCATACTGCAAGCCTATCTTAGAGATAGAGGTCTCTTCATCAACTTCCATATCAAATTCACGGTAAACTGAGATACTACTCATCAAAATCACTCTTGCTTCAGTCCTTACATGTAAGGCTATATATTTGAGAGTTTCAAGGTAATTATCTTTTGTATTCATAGCAATAATCATGTAATCACATTGCCAAAAATTAGGAGATAAATCCTCTTCTTTGCGTGTAAAACAGGCAACATAATGATTTGAAAGTGCAAGAGAGAGAGGTTTTCCAAGCCAACCACACCCAAAAATACTAATTCTCAGATGAAGCCTTCTCTTGTTTATAGACTTTACGAATACCTATAATTTCATATATCGAAATTTCAGGAAGTGCTCTGTTGATTTCATCATCAACCTTAGGATACTGACCTTTAATCTTCTCAACAAAGTCATAACCTTTAGGCTTGATTTCACTCATGGCAATATTAATTCCAGCAGCCCAGAGTAATACGATTACAAGCCATACAATTTTTTTAGCTCCTGCATACACACCAATGAAATGAAAAGCAACACTTAAAGCAAAAGCACTAGCGAGAACAATATAAACATTCATAATTCGACCTTTTCACCTCGCGGTGACATTGTGACATTACTCTCTCCAAGCATCTGTTTGCCAAAGCTTGTTACTGCCATTGTGCCTAATAACATTAAGACAACAACCAAAAGTAGAAAAACCAAGGCCATACCGAAGCGTTTAAGAAAAGCAATCATCTATTGAGGTACATCTTCTGGATTGATTGGTGAATAATCAACACAACGAGAGGTGTGAAAATCACGAACATGATTATCAGAAACAAACATATTACCTTCAAGACGCCACTCTAACTCTTTTGAAATCAAAACAGAGCGAGAGATTGTTTTTTGCATTTTATTTTCACAAATAATGATTTCACCATTATTGAAAATCTCTTTAACTCCATCCATACGTGCTATTGTTGTAAAATAATGCGCTACTATCATCCCCGCAAAAATTGAAAAAACACCAATCATTCCATATTTAAATGAGCTTTTAGGTAGTGTGGATTGTGTTGTTACAATTGCTGTGACAATTAAAAAGAAAATTCCGATAACAATATAGACAATTTCAAGTTCAAAAAACAGTTCCATTAATTTTTCTCCATGGTGTGTGTATTTTCCCAAGTTTCAAACTCAGGTGTAAAATATTCAATACGTACTTTTTTAAATTCACGTGATGAATAGAGTGGCATATGTGCTTTAGAATCAATTTCCTTAGCCATCTCTGCAATAATTGCATTGGTCTCCTTAGTCGTTTTACCATGAACCATAGTAAAAAGATTGTAAGGCCAATTATCATATTTTGGGCGTAAATAACAGTGGCTTACTGCTGAAAAAGCAGCTGCTTTTTCTCCAATAGCTTCACCATTTTTCTCATCTACATCCCAAACAACCATTGCATTAGCATTAAATCCAGCTTTTCTGTGGTTTAAAATCGATGCAAAACGACGCATAATACCCGCTTCTTGTAATTCTAACAAAATTGAAAAGAACTTATCATAATCAATATCAAGTTCATCTATAATTGGCTTAAAAGGTTCACTAATCATATCTATATCGTATTGAGCACGACGTATAACTGCATGATGCAGCGGTGTTAATTCAATATCAGTATGGACAACTTTTTTCACTTTCTCTTTTTTATCATCTTTACCTGTAGTATTAAGTTTTACAGAGATTTTAAAAAGTTTAAGTGTTGGAAGCATAATATAATCTTCCGCTTTTGTCAGTTTTGACAAAATCTCCAATGTTTTCTCTAAACCTAATTTAGAGTCAGGAGCAACCGCAAGGGTAAACCAAATATTGAAATCATGATTACGCTCATAGTTATGTGAAATACCAGGGTGAGCATTAATAATTTTAACCGCATCATCAATATCATCAGGAGCAATTTTAAAAGCAACAAGTGAAGAGTTATATCCTAAACGCTTTGTATCAAAAATAGCAGAGGTTTGACGAATAATATTTTTGCTTTTTTCTTCTTGCAAAATAGCAAGAACTTCATCTTCGCTCATACCAAGCTCATCGGCAATCACCTTAAAAGGTTTTGCAACTAAAGGAAATTTTTTCTGTATTCTTGAAAGTATCTCTTGTTTCATAGTTATCTTTGTATAGTTATTTTGGGAATTGTAATCACTTTTAGCTTGATTTCAATTGACACAAATCAAGCATAGGTACATTAAAATTAAGGTATTCTAGCGTTCATTATTTAAGTAAGGAAATTTATGAGTTATTTTCCAGCTTTTATTAAGCTTGACAATCAAAAGATACTTATTGTAGGTGGTGGCTATATTGCCTATGAAAAGCTAGATCATCTTCTTGACTTCACTCATGATATTGAAGTAATTGCACTCGATTTTTCACCACAAATGATGGAGCGTATAGAAAAAGAAAATATTAGTTTTGAACAACGTGCTTATAAACAAGGTGATATCGCAGACTTTTCGGTAGTTATCGTCGCCGTTGATGATATTCCTCTACAAGCAGAGATTTTTCAAGAGTCAAAACAGTATAACTGCTTGTGTAACTCTGTTGATTCAGTAGATTATTGTGATTTCATTTTTCCATCTTATGTGAAAAAAGACGACCTCACCATTGCCATCTCAACATCAGGTGCTTCGCCAGCTATGGCAAAACATCTTAGACGTTATCTACAAAACCTAATTCCAGAGGGAATTTCAGATTTTTTAAAAGAGATGAAAGCCTTACGTAAAACCCTGCCAAAAGGCAAAGAACGAATGAAAATGCTTGATAAAAAAGCAGAAGATTATATTAAAAATTGGAGTAAGTGATGAGTGTTAAAAAAGGACTATTTGTAGGGTTTTTATTTGCATTTTTAGTACTAGGATTTGTTGCAATGCAACGTGCTATGCCTGAGGCTAAAGAAGATAGAATCTACAAAGAGATCAAAGTTTATAGCCCCTATAAACTAGAAAAACGTGTTGGTGGATTAACTATCATTGACTCACGCTCAGGAAACAAAGAAAAACCTGAAGCAGCAGAAGTTCTACACCGTATGGATGAGCTTGACTCTAAATGGGGTAAAAAGCATTTAAGAGTAGAAAATAATTATCTTGTTGTTCTTGGAGAAAACAATCAAAGTATTGTGAAGATTTTTATAGAGACTACTAAAGAACGTGAATGGCTACAAAAATTTTACGGTATTTAAAAATATTTGATATAATAATGATAAGAGGTACACTATGCACACTATAAAATTACAAGTTGATGACACTATATATAAAGAAATTGTAAATAGTGGCATTAATATACAAGAAGAGCTAAAGCTTGCACTTACTAAACTCATCTCTAAAAAAGATCCTTATATGCACTCTCAACAATACAAAGAAGATAAAAAGTATTTCAATAATGCTTTAGATAGCATAGAGAGCGGTTCAGAGCAGTTGGTATCACATGACGATGTATGGGAGCAGATAGAAGAGCATAGTAAAGTTAACTAATGAAGATAGTATATAGAGTAAAGTTTGTTAATGAATTTAATAACATTTGGGATTTTATCTCACTTGATAGCAGAAATAGAGCAAATAAATTTAAGCAAGAATTTAGAGAACTTATAGAAAATACACCTTTTATGCCCCACAAATATAGAAGATCAATATACTTTAATCATGAGAATATTAGAGACTTGATTTTTAAGGGCTATGTAGTACCATATAAGGTAGATGAAGATAATAATCAGATTATTATCATTGGTATCAATAAATACAAAGCGAATCTGTAAATATTCGCAACAGTACCACGGTCGATTCATTCTGAAATAACACCATCATTGCATACAAATAAGATTGCCACGTCATTGCGAACGAAGTGAAGCAATCTATAAACTTGACTCATCTTTTAATTGCAAAGAGATATAAAACG
>JAYEPE010000081.1:0-19078 GCA_034723735.1 Campylobacterota bacterium
AAAAATTGCTGAGATCCAAGTTGGTTCTGAGTCACGTGGTCTTGCGGTATCTCCAGATGGTAAATACCTAATGGCTGGTAACTACACTCCAGGTGGAGCAATCTTAATGGATGCGATGACATTAGAGCCACTTAAAGTTTATCCGACTTCAAGTGTTATCGACCCAGATGGTAATATTGGTTCATCTCGTGTAGCTGGTATTTTCGACACACCATACGGTCCATATATAGCATTCGCACTAAAAGACGGTGGTCATGTATATATAGTTGACTACTCTAAAGAAGGTTACCCAATCGTAGGCGATATCCCTAACATCGGTAAAATTTTACATGATGGGTTCTTAAATGAAGGTAAGGAAATAGGTCGTTATCTATTTATCGCATCTCAAGGTTCTGACGTTGTTGGTGTTGTAGATTTTAAAAACAAAAACTTAGTTACTAAAATCTATACAGGTCCTTCAGCTAAGCCACACCCAGGTCAAGGTTCTTCATGGTTCCACGAAGGTCTAGGACAACAACTAGGTGCTACAGTTAATATGAATCTTGGTCAGGTAACTATCTGGGATGATAACTTCGATGTAATCCGTCAAATCCCTATCGGTGGTGGTGGACTATTCATCGGTACATCTGAGCACACTCCGTTCCTATGGGCAGATAATGTACTTGGTGGAGCAGCTAACTGGAATAAAGTTCACTTAATTAACAAGCAAACTTTAGAGTTAGATAGAATTATCACTGTTGGTACTAAAAAAGGTACTGTTACAGATCCTGTAACTCACAAAACTCTTTATAGCTGGGATGTTCCAACTGTTAAAGATGCTAAAGGTAAAGCAGTTACTCCACGTATCTTACACGCAGAGCCTGCTAACCATGGTCACTGGACTATGATTTCTGAGTGGAATGCTGGACGTATCGGTATTTATGAAGCTAAAACTGGTAAATTTGTTAAATATATCAAAGGTTTAACAACTCCTACATTTACTTACTCAATTGAGCACAGACAAACAATTCCTGGTGCTTAATTAGTCTAATTTTTCTCCCTCGGGAGAAAAATTTCTTCTTACATGTAAACTTCTAAAACTTCTTGATATTTATCTTGTTTTTTAATCTAATTAAAATTTTTTAAACTTAAAGAAAATCCCTAATTTATGGACTTTCTAAGCTATAATTCAAGCTTTTTTTAGATAAAATTACTATTAAAATGAAAAGAATAATTATGAAAAAAAATATTATGCTAGCACTTATTTTTTCATCACTTTTATCGGCAGATAATGTTGATGGAAAAAAAGTTTTTGAAACTTATTGTTGGGGATGTCATCATCAAAGTGCTGTTGCCTTTGGACCTCCTTTCACTGAAATTGCTTCAAAGCGAACTTTTGAAGAGATAAAAGCGTATATTATTGAACCCAAAGCTATGTATAAAGCTTTTGGTTATAAACGTACTGTAATGACACAATTTAATCTTAATGATAAAGAGTTAGATTTAGTTTCAAACTATATTCTCTCTTACAAAGGCAAATAATGTTTAGACTCTCCAATTTAATTGCTTCAGTTGTTGAAAACAGGCCTGAGCGTATTTTAGATGGTTCAATAGCAATTTGGAATTTTACTAATCGCTGCAATCTTTCATGTATGCACTGTTACTCAAAATCAACACTAGATGAAGTAGATACTCTTACGACCGAACAGATTAAAAAGACAATTTTAGAGATGAAAGATAATGGCGTTAAGTTTATTATTTTCTCAGGCGGTGAGCCACTAACTCGAAAAGATCTATTTGAGATTGCAGATTTTTGTAAAGAAAATGCAATCATTACCTATCTTTCAAGTAATGGGCTCTATTTTACACGAAAAAATATTCAAAAAATTGTGGATACATTTAACTATGTAGGTGTCAGTATTGATGGTGATAGAGATACACATGATTACTTTCGTGGCTTAAAAGGTGCCTTTGATGAAACGCTTAAAGCAGTTCTTTTAGCAAATGAAACAGGTGCAAAGGTTGGTCTTCGTTATACAATAACCAAAGAGACACTAGGTTCTTTAGAGTTTATATTTGATTTAGTAGAAAAACATAATATTCCTAAGATTTATGTATCACATTTAGTCTATTCAGGTCGTGGTTTAGATAATCTCAAAATGGATTTAACAAAAGAGCAACGTAGAGACTCAGTAAACTTTATTTTAGATAAGGCATTTGAGTATTACAAAGAGGGTCGTGATATCGAGATTGTAACAGGCAATATGGAACAAGACGGTATTCTTTTCCTAAATCGATTTACTGAACTATATCCTGAATTACATGATACTATGCGAGAACGTCTTGTAAAATGGGGTGGTAATAGTGCAGGGCGTAAGCTTTTAAATATTAATAGTGAAGGTGATGTCCGACCTGATCCATTTTTTCCTCTTACTGTAGGAAATATAATAGAGCAAGATTTTGGTGATATCTGGCAAAGTGGTGAACTACTAGATCAACTGCGTATTCATCCTAGAAAACAGATTAGTGGCATATGTGAGGATTGTGAACAAATAGATATCTGTAATGGTGGCTCACGTGCTCGTGCTTACGCTCTTACAGGTGATTTATGGAGTGAAGACCCATCATGTTATCTAACCCAAGAAGAGAGAAGGAAACAATAATGATAAGAAAAAATATAAAATTAATGGCTGTAACTCTAAGTCTTGTGACTTCACTATTTTCAGCAGAACCAGCTGCAAAACAGACTATTAATATTGATATGCTGCTGAAAAAAAATGATACAAATGAGAAGTTATTTGTAGTGGAACGTGAGAGTAGTTCTTTAGCTGTTATTGAAAAAAATAGAGTTAAACTTCAGATGAAAAATATGAGAAATATGAATCATGGTGTTGTTAAGTTTTATGAAAATGATGGTTACGTTATCTCTCGTGATGGCTATGTTATAAAATTTGACCCAGAAAATGATAAGAAAATTAAAGAGTATAAAACAAGTGACAGTGCAATAGGCTTTACTTTAAATAAGCACTATATCGCAGTTGCTAACTATGCTAAAAAAAGTGTAGATATCTTAGATCGTGACCTAAATCCACTGCAATCATTTGTAACGGGTTCAAAAAATGTCGGTATTAAAGTCTATAAAAACTATGTTGTTTTCTCTCAAATGGATAATGATAAAATCACAGTTTTAAAAGATATGAATTTTGGACGCTCAAAACCTGATTTTAAAATCTATAGAGAATTTGAAAATGTAGGAGAGATGCCTTTTGATGCAATGATTAAAGACAATAAGTTTATAACAGGTTTCTTCACTTCAAAGTTTTTTGGTGTTTTAGATTTAGATACTATGAAGTACTCTAAGATTGATATTCTTTTAGGAGATAGAAAACCTGTATTAAAAGTGCCGCACTTTGGTTTTTGGAGCATTAGTGATGGTAATGTTTTTATTCCAGCTGTTGGTGACAATAAGGTCTTAGTATATACACCTGATTTTAAATTTGTACAAAATATAGAGACAGAGGGACTACCAGTATTTACTGCACTCTCTCCAGATAAGAAGTTTTTAGCCGTAACCTTTAGTGGAGAGAAATTTCCAGTAATTCAAATAATAGATACGACAACTTTAAAAGTTATTAAAAGATTTGAATTTGATGGAAAAGTCTTACATGTAAGATGGTCAAATAAGAAACCACTTCTGTATGTTTCAGTCAATGATACAAATAAAATTGCAGCAATTAACACTGATGGATGGTGGCTAAACTTAGAGATATTAAATGTTCAAAAACCATCGGGTATTTTTATTTATGAGGGGTCAAAATAATGGGTAAGGTATATTTAACAGGAGCAGGTCCAGGGGATATGGAGCTTTTGACATTAAAAGCTCTTCGTGTAGTGAAAGAAGCAGATGTGATCATTTATGATCGTCTTGCTAATCCAGATATCTTAAAAGAGTCAAAAAATGGCTGTGAATTTGTATATGTTGGTAAAGAAGATGGTCGTCATATTATGCCTCAAGATGATATTAATGAAACTATCTATCAAAATGCGCTTAAGTATGAAAATGTTGTACGTTTAAAAGGTGGAGACCCTTTTGTTTTTGGACGTGGAGGTGAAGAAGCAGCATACCTTTTTCAAAGAGATATAAAGTTTGAGATTATCCCTGGTATTACTTCAGCTGTAAGTGCCCCTGCTTACGCAGGTATTCCTGTGACACATCGCGGAGTAGCTGTCTCATTTCGTGTGGTAACAGGGCATGAGTCACCTAATAAAAAAGAGTCACAAATTCCGTGGAACAACTTTAAAACGGATGATACTATTGTATTTTTAATGGGACTTCATAATCTAGAAAAAATCTCTAATAAGCTTATTGAGATAGGAAAGGCACGTGATTACCCTATTGCAGTTATCTCAAAAGGGACAACTAAAGATCAAAGTGTGCTTGTCGGTACCTTAGAAAATATTGTTGAAAAAGCCAAAGACGTTCCAACGCCTGCAATGATTATTGTAGGTCGTGTTGTTGAACTACGAGATCAATTAAAATGGTTTGAGGGTGATGCCTAAGAACAGTTTAAATTTTCAAGAAGCGGTCTGTATCGCACCTAAAATTTATTGGGTGGGAATGTATCTTGAAAATGACCCTTTTCAGTGTCATCCTTATTTTATTGATAATGGTGACGAATCTATTCTTATCGATCCTGGATCAATGCTTGAATTTGAAGAGACAATTCGAAAAGTCAAATCCATTCGTGATTTAAAATCAATTAAATATATTATCTTACATCATCAAGACCCTGATTTAGCTGCTGCGGTACCTGAGATAGAAAAGCTTATTAATAGAGATGATCTGCTTATTGTAACGCACTCTCGTATGACGGTTTTAATTAAACATTATCTTGTTACCTCAAGTTATTATGAAATTGATAAAAATAACAACTATTTAAAAACTTCTCATGGTTTTGAACTTAATTTTTTAACAACACCTTACTGCCACTCTCCTGGAGCTTTTGTTAGTTATGAACCTCGCACAAAAACTCTTTTTTCAGGAGATATATTTGGTGGAATCGAAGAGTCTTGGGAATTTTATGCTAAAGAAGACTATTTTGAAAAAGCGAAACAGTTTCATGAAGAGTATATGCCAAGTAAAGATATTTTTAATTATGCTCTCTCTAAGATTGAAAAACTTGATATAGAACTTATTGCACCCCAGCATGGCTCTATTATAGAAAAAAAACATATTACCGACCTTATTGATAAAATGAAAAATCTTGATTGTGGTCTCTATATAGAAGAGAAGTATAATAGAGAACTTATTGATACTATTAGAGAGTTACAAGAAAAAGATAAGACAATTCAAGAACAAGATAGACTACTGTTTGAGCAATCTAAACGTGCTGAGATTGGTGAGTTAATTGCCAATATAGCACATCAATGGCGACAGCCTTTAGCTATTGTCAATGCTATTGTTGGAATCTTAAAAGAGAAAAATATTTTAGGTCTCTTACGTAAAGATGAAGTCTCTGAGAAACTTGAAAAAATGGAAAAGCGTATTATCTATATGTCTGAAACTATTGAAGATTTCATGAATTATTATCGTCCTGATAAAGAGAAGTCTAGATTTAGTGTTTATGAAGCATTCCACAAAGCACTTAAAATAATAGACACAAAGAATATCTCTATATCTATTATTGAAAACCAAAATATTATGATTTTTGGATTGATGAATGAATATATTCAAGTTATTGTTTCAATTCTTACTAATATTACAGACTTACTTAGAGAACGAAATCTTATACATGTAAAGATTAGTATTACAATACATAGAGAAAATACTACAGCTATAATGCTTATTGGCGATGATGCAGGTGGTATCGATAAACTTATTTTATCTAAAATATTTGATCCATATTTTACAACAAAACATCAATCTATTGGAACAGGTCTAGGGCTTCATATTGCAAAAATGATTATTGAAAATAATATGGATGGGTCATTATCTGCTTATAATAGCGAAAAAGGTGCAGTTTTTAGCATTAAGGTACCGTGTAATGATTGAAGATATTAGTATTTTAATTGCAGAAGATGAAGTAGAGTTACGTGAGTACTTAGGTGAATATATAAGACTCTTTTTTAAACATGTATCTCTTGCTTCATGTGGACATGATGCTTATATGCGCTATTTAGATAAGCAACCTGATATTATACTTGCTGATATAAATATGCCAAATCTTGATGGTTTGAGCATGATTTCGCGTATTCGTGAACGTGATAGTGAAACAAAAATTATTGTTATGAGTGCTCATTCAGAAAAAGAGAAACTGCTTTATGCGATTGAGCTTCATCTTGTTACCTATTTGGTTAAGCCTATTAAAACAGATGAGATTAAAAAAATTCTTTTTGACATTGTGGATCTTATTCGCTCAGAGTCAAATCGCATCTACTTTAGTGATAGTGCATTTTGGGATAAAAAGAGTCATGTATTGTATATTGAAAATATAGAGATAGAGTTAACGCAACGTGAATCTATGCTAGTTGCATTTCTCTGTAGTAAACCCAACCAAGCCTTTAGTGCGGAGAACATTTTTTATCACCTCTTCGCAAATCAGAGTGAGAAAGAATTTTCACCTTATGCTATCACTTCTTTGATTAAGCGTCTTCGCAATAAGCTACCTGAAGATTTAATCCAAAACGAGTATGCTTCAGGGTATAAAATAGTTAAAAAAATATAATTTTGACAAGATGTGACACAATTGAGCGCTACAATAATAGTTGAGGTTTCACTCAATAGATTCAAAGCACAAAAGCATCAGATTTTTTCATTTCTTTCTGATGCTATTGGATTACAATCGCTTCTTCTGCCCCTATATATGGCTTAATAGTATCTTTATCAGTAATCTGTAATTTTTTAGCAAGCTTAGGTTTGATAATATAACTGATCCATGTTGAAGTGACTTCATCACCTTTTCGAAGATCATCAATAACATAATGCACTGTTTTATTTGCTACTGCCTCAAGATTTTGATTAATTTTATATCCTCTTGCACTACCTGGTAGGCTTGCTTTGCCATTTTCATCTTTGAATACAATAACAAAGGTAGCCTCTTTATCTTCAAGTGGGCTATCTTTAAAATTGCTCCAGATAACTTTACCTTTTCTTGTTATGACAGTTTTAGCAAATTTAAGACGCATTGGTTGGGTGATAATACGATGACCCATTCGATTAGATATAGTAAGTGCTATACCATTTTCAGTCTGTTGCAATAGTAAATTAACAGCTTTTTTGACCATTTTTGTAGAGTGGATGCCCAAAAATTCATGTGATGCATATTCATCACGTCCTTTTTTATTAAATTTTTCAACTGGACCAGGGTATTTAGGCATATGACACCCAATACAGTCGCTTGTTTTTTCATATTGGTTTAGTGTGTTACATACTTGAACACCATGTTTATTCTCTTTATGTGAGTGACATCCCATACAGACTTCACTATTTTTATAAAAAGGGTGTTTTCCTGCACTGTGTTTATCACTATCATCAGGATTTTCAAGGTTACCATAATATGTTGGTTTCTGCCCCTTCACATTACTAGTAAAATTAATATTATATGCTTTAGCATGGTATATGTTATTGATTTGATGGCAATACGAACATGATACTCCATCTTGATGTCTTACATCACTCTCTTTTGGTTGGTGTTTTCCTCGAATCATTCCTGCTAAATCATTTGTTGATGGCATATGACATAGAGCGCAACTATATTTTCCTGGTGTCACTTTTTCTGCGACCTTACGATGAATTTCATCTTTTAAAATAGATGATTTATGATGCATTGATTTTGTATGTTCTCGGTAGATATCTTCATGACACTCACCACAGCTTTTAGAATCATAATATTTGGCATATTGAAGAGAAAACAGCATAGAGATCAGGATGAGTATTTTCATTGTTTTATTTCCTTACATGTAAACTTTAATTGAGTGGCTTTTTCATACTCCCCTTGAGAACAGTAAATCTCACCTAAAAGGTATGATGCTTCAACGTCACCCTCTTGCGCATTTATATTGAGCCAATACAGGGCATGTTCAAAATCAAGAATTTGCATATAGATACGTCCTACAAGTTGACGGGCTTTAAGATGACCATTTTTAGCGCTAACATTTAAATATGCTGCTGTTTTTGTGATATTTTGATCAATTCCATCTCCGTTATAGTACATTAAGGCGATATTAAATTGTGCTTCTTTATGTCCTAGGTCTGCAGAACGCTCTAGCCAAAAAAGTGCTTCAGTATAATTTTGATCAAAATTGTATCCATTAAGATACATCATAGCCATATCATACTGTGCAATACTATCAGCTTGATGTGCTGCTCTTCTAAGCCAATATCTCCCTTTTTCTACGTTAATTTGAGTACCAATACCATTAAAATAGAGATAACTAAGTGCATTTTGTGCTACTGAATTATTATTTTCTGCTTCTTGAGAGTAGAGTTGAAAAGCCTTATCATAATTTTTTGTTTTAAAAGCTTGAGAGGCATTATCTAATGTCGAAGCAAAAACGAGTAAAATAGTTACATGTAAAAAAAATAGTATTTTCATTTTTTCTCCTAATAAAACTGTAGAAATGTGGCTAGTGTTAATGAAACGAGTATCATGCCACCTATCATAACTATACGTTTTTGTTTTTCAGATATGGCGTACTTATCCTCTAAATAATCACCAACTTTTAAAGCAGGTGCAATACTGAAAATAAACATGGGAAAAGTGTAAACGAGTATCATAATAAAATCTTGTGATGTCAATTTTGTACTTTTTATTGAGATATGTCAAACTGCTTTGACGGATTTTATTATATCATTGAACGTTTTTTAAATTATGATAAATATCAAGAAAAGGGTAGAAAATGAAAAAAATGGTAACACTGACGATAGTAACGGCTATTTCGACGTTATTGCTTGTGGGTTGTAGTACGAAAAAAGAGATAATTTCTCCAGAACACTCTCGAAGCGGAGGATATGAAATTCCAATTCCAGCACATACCAAAAAGTCAACACTTCATGATGCTATTATGCAAGCAGGTGAAGAAAATGGTTGGGTTATGACAGAGTTTAGATCAAGTAGTATTATCGCAGAGAAGATTAACGGAACTAAAAGTGCGAGTGCTACAATTTCGTTTAGTGGTGAAAAACTGACTATAGTTAAAAATAGTACATCGCCATCATGTTCACCTTCTAAGTATGATAGTCATATTGATAAACTTCAAGATGCAATTTTTGAAATACTTCAAAGTGGTAGTGCTCATTAAGAGTACTTTGCCATCTCTTCTGATAATTTTTAGCTATATAATTTATTAGATTTTCTAAACTTATTCAAAAAAATATTGACATAAATCAACACCAATAAAATCTATTACTGATAAAGTGTTACAAAAGTGTTAAGTCTATAAATATAGATTTTAGGATTAAGACATTTTTAATCATTTAGAAGGAGTGAGATATGGAGAAGTTTGGTAAACTCACATCACTTTTAGTAGGTTCCGCAGTAGCTGCAAGTGTAGCTTCAGCTGCAACAGGAACACTAGAAAAAGTGATGAAAGAGAGAGGCCTAAGCGAACAAGATGTGATTCGCGCTGCTAAGACTTACATGCCAACAGGTGGTCGTGATGAGTATGTAGTATTTAGTTCAGGTGGTCAATCAGGTCAAATGATTGTTTACGGTGTTCCGTCAATGAGAATTTTAAAGTATATTGCAGTATTTACACCAGAGCCATGGCAAGGGTATGGGTATGATGTAGATTCATTGAAAATTTTACGTCAAGGTAATATCCGTGGACGTGAGATTAACTGGGGAGATACACACCACCCTGCATTATCAGAAACAGATGCAAAGTATGATGGTAAATGGCTAGTTATTAATGATAAAGCCAATCCTCGTGTTGCCGTTATTGATTTAGAAGACTTTGAGACAAAACAGATTGTTGTAAATCCAGTTTTCAAATCAGAACATGGTGGAGCATTCTTTACTCAAAATTCTGATTATATTATTGAAGCGTGTCAATATGCTGCACCATTTGATAATAACTATCACCCAATTGAAGAGTATAAAGAGACGTACCGTGGTGGTGCTACACTATGGAAATTTGATCACAAAATAGGTCGAATTAACGAAAAAGAATCTTTCACTCTTGAGATGCCTCCATATATGCAAGATTTAAGTGATGCTGGTAAGAATGTCTCAGATGGTTGGGCATTTACAAACTCATTTAACTCTGAAATGTACACAGGTGGAATCGAAGTAGGTATGCCGCCAAATGAAGCTGGTATGTCTCGTAATGATACTGACTTCTTACATGTATATAACTGGAAAAAATTGGCAGAGCTTGCTAAAGATAAGAAAAATGTAACAATTATTAATGACCATAAAGTAATTACTATGGATGTTGCAGTTAAAAATGATGCACTATTTTTAATTCCTGAACCAAAATCACCGCATGGTGTTGATGTTTCTCCAGATGGTGAATATATTACAGTTTGTGGTAAGCTAGATACACACGCTTCTGTTTATAGTTTCAAGAAAATCATGAAACTGATTAAAAACAAAGACTATGCGGGTAAAGATCCATACGGGATTCCTATCTTAGATATGAAAAAATCTCTACATGGTCAGGTTGAATTAGGTCTTGGGCCTCTGCATAATCAGTATTCAAATGTTGATGGAGAGATCTATACATCTCTGTATGTTGATTCTCAAGTTGTAAAGTGGAACTATAAAACTTTAAAAGTTTTAGATAAAGTAAATGTTCACTATAACATTGGTCACCTTTGTGGTATGGAAGGTAAGTCAGCTGATCCTCAGGGTGATTACATTATTGCACTGAATAAACTTTCAATTGATCGTTTCCAGCCTGTTGGTCCACTTCACCCACAAAATCACCAGTTAATCGACATTCGTGGTAAGAAAATGGATTTACTTGTAGATATGCCATTGCCATTAGGTGAACCTCACCAAGCAGTTGCGATTCGTGCAAATAAATTACATCCACATGTACGTTACAAAATGGGTACGAATACTAAAACTGGTAAGATCCATAAAGGTAAAACACTTGCTGGTCAAGAGCGTATTGAGCGTAATGGTAAAAATGTAACAATTTTTGCAACTATGGTTCGCTCACACATCAATCCAGAGCGTATTACAGTTAATAAAGGTGACATTGTAACAATACACTTAACGAACTTGGAGCGTGCTCAAGATGAGACTCACGGTTTTACAGTGGATCATTTTGATGTACACGCATCATTAGAGCCAGGTGAAACTTCTACTATTCGATTTGAAGCTGATATTGAGGGAGTTTTTCCTTACTACTGTACAGAGTTCTGTTCTGCGCTTCACTTAGAGATGATGGGTTACTTGATGGTTAAAGATCCTAACAAAAAATATGTTAGTGCTCAAAAACTTAAAATGAAAACAATGACTCCTAAGGAGTTAAAAGCTGAGTATGACAAAACTGTTGCTGTAAATGCTGCAACTGACGCTGTCATTCAAAGTGTTGTTAAATTCCTTAAAGAAAATGGTTTTGACAAATATCCAGTTGTTGCTAACCTTGTAACAGATGCATTTGATCAATATGGAAAGATTCCAGAACAGAAAAAACTTTCTGATGAAGCAGTGAAAGCTGGTGATATGGAAAAAGCAATTCTTTTTGAAAATATGATATGGCAGTATATGGTTAAGACTGCAGATGTTGGTATTAGAGCAAAAGATACACTTGTTCGTAAAATTGCTACAAAACAGAGTGATGCACAAGCACGTGGTGAAGTTGCCTTTGATGAAGGTGGATGTTCAGGTTGTCACGTTGTTGGTAAAGTAAGCTCTGGTCCAGACCTTACAGGTGTTCTTTCTCGTCATGAAAATGGTGAAAAATGGGTTGCTAAATTTATTAAAAATCCAGAACATTTATATGATGATCCTTATGTAAAAGCGATGATCGATTACTTTAATCTCAAAATGCCTGATCAGCATATGAGTGATAAAGAAATTGCAGATATCATTGAATACTTCAAATGGATTGACGAAAACGCCAATCTCTTCTAAAAATCTTAAATCAAGCGAAGTTTTTTCGCTTGGTTGATTCGCATCAATAAAGAAAACTATATATAAGTTATAATACTGAATAATATAAACTTAGATTTTATTTGTATTTCTTATGTTTACATGTAAGAGCTAGATATAAGTTCTATTTTAAAGGAAAACAATGCACCCAAGTTTTATGAAATCAAAGATATTTGCCTCCATAGCACTGCTTATTATGACTTTCGCTTTTACTATGCCGATGGTTGTATTTCATGGAGTTTTAAATAAAGTACATGCAGAGAAGGTTGAAGAAATTTCTCCTCTGGCTTATAAAGTATGGGATATATACAATAAAGGTATGTATAAAAGTACAACTACACCAGAAATTGCACATAACAATCTAGCACAGATGATAGAGACACACTCAGAGCTAGGTGTAGCATCGCTTCCTATATGGGCTGTTTCGCTAGAGGCACCCAATTATCCAAAAGAGGCATTTCCAGAAGGTATTCCTGTCTTTTTTCACTTTGATGGATTTAGTGGTGAAGTTCATGAGATGAATACTATCAATCACTATATTGGAATGGATCCAATGTGGCAAGGTGGAATGTTAGAACGTGAGATAGGTATCTATGCACTTTTATTGCTTTCTCTTATCATGATCTATTTTATTGCGTATAGTAGTAAAATTTTAAATATGCTTATGTTGATTCCTGTAGCCCTTCCTGTTTTATTTATTGCTGATTATGCATATTGGCTCTATTGGTTTGGACATAACCTACGTGATTGGGGTGCCTTTAATATTAAGCCATTTATGCCTACTGTTTTTGGTGATGGAAAAGTTGCACAGTTTATCACTCACTCTTATCCTACAATTGGGTTTTATATGATTGTTGCTATTGCACTGTTCTCTTTACTCGCTTTAATGGCACGCAAAAAAGCCTTAAGTGAGACAGAAGCATAATCCTAATGAAACATTTTTTTGTAGTTATATCTTTATTATCATCATTACTGTTAGCATCACCACTTCAAGACGCTATTGATAATGCACCAGAGGGTTCAATTATTCGACTTGACCCAGGTGTATATCAAGGTAATATTAGTATTACAAAGCCGATAACTATTGAAGGTAAATCTGATGGTGTTATTATTAATGCTATGGGTACAGGAACGGTTGTTACAATTAAAAGTTCTTATGTGACCTTAAAGAACCTTACACTTACAAATAGTGGAGCACGTCATGAAAATCTTGATGCTGCTATTAAAATAAGTGATGCATCACAGTGTGAAATATCCAATTGCACAATTACTGACTCTCTTTTTGGTATCGATATGCAGATGGTAAGTAACTCTATTATTCAAAACAATACAATCACTTCAAAAGATTTTGATTTAGGACTTCGTGGGGATGGCTTACGATTGTGGTATTCCAATGATAATATTGTCCGAAAAAACTCTTTAATTAAATCACGTGATATGGTAGTGTGGTATTCACACGGCAATACTATAGAAGAAAATTATGGAGAGTATTGTCGTTACTCTTTGCATTTTATGTATGCAGGTAAAAACTATGTTTACAATAATAGCTATCTGCATAATTCAGTAGGTATCTTTTTCATGTATTCAAAAGATACAATTGCGACAGGCAATACTGTTAAAAGTTCTTTAGGAGCTACTGGTATGGGTATTGGTCTTAAAGATGTCTCTAATTTTACTATTAAAAACAATACAATACTTTATAATGCGCAGGGTATTTATATTGATCGTTCACCTTTTGAACCTGATACTAATAATTTTATAGAAGATAATAAAATTTTATATAATGCAGAAGCTTTGCATTTTCATTCACTGAGTGAAAATAATATTATAAAAAATAATACATTGTTGGGTAATATTGAAGATATTATTAATGATTCACGTGGAAGTAAAACGGATAAAAATGATTTTGAAGGAAATTATTGGGATACTTATGAGGGATTTGATAGAGATGAAAATGGTATTGGTGATACCTCCCATAAGGTATATCAATATGCAGATAAACTTTGGCTCTACAATCCTGAGGTGAAATTCTTTTATGGTTCACCTGTTATCTCACTACTTAATTTTTTAGCAAAATTGGCACCTTTTAGTGAGCCGATTTTTCTACTTGAAGATAAAAAACCTAGATTACATGAGAGGATCTAAAATTATGGATAATACAGTAAAAAAAGAGCGGCGTGAATTTATTCAGTATTCAACACTAGGCGTATTAGGCTTAGTTCTTGGTGCTGGAGTTGTTGGCTCACCCTATCTTTATAGTGAAGAGTTGCATTTGCGTCCTCCTGGTGCGGTAGAGGAGAAAGAGTTTTTAGGCTTATGTATTAAGTGTGGGCAGTGTCTTCAAGTCTGTCCATATCACTCTATTAAACTTGCTGATATTGCCAAAGGTCACGGTATAGGAACTCCCTATATCAATGCAAGTGAGCGTGGATGTTATGCCTGTGAAGCTGTTCCTTGTGTTTTAGCATGTCCAAGTGGTGCGCTAGACCACTCAACAGAAAAAGCAACAGATATTAAAATGGGTATCGCAGTTTTAGAATTTCCAAATACTTGTATTGCAATGACAAATACGCCTGTACCTAAAGGTCATAGTAAGAAAATGCATGATTTTATAGATGATCAAGTAAACGTAACTCAATTGGAATATGATGTCTTAGAAAAATTTGATAGTTTTGAAGGAAAACAGTGTACTTTGTGTGCTGATATGTGCCCAATGCCCAATCCTCTCAGTGCCATTGCTATGGTTCCTGATGCTAAAGGTGGTAAGCGACCTGAAGTGTATGATGGCTGTACAGGTTGTGGTGTCTGTGAAGAGGTTTGTCCTGTATCACAAAGTGCAATTGTTATAAAACCACATTTGACGTATGAAGATTATTATGAAAAAGGGATTCGATCATGAAACAAATCGTATTATCATTAGCCTTAATCGCTATTTTTAGTGGTTGTGGCGAGAAGCAAGAAGAGCAAAAGGGTGAAAAAGTAGTTGCAGCAACTGCAAAAGGTATAGAAGTTGTTAAAAATGAGGATGCTTACAAAGATAAGATTGGAGTCAAGCGTGATGATAATCTTAGTAAATCATACTATTTAGGTTATACAGAACCTAGAAATACTCCCGATACAGGAAGAGCAAGAACCAATATCGATGCAAACTTACATGTAAGAAGTCCTTATGAGCAAGTTCAGATTGAATTAATGGTTGATAAACTCTCCAAAGAGTTTATTGTGAAGTGTTCTGCCTGTCACAATGATTATGGTAATGGGATAATCGGACCTTCTCTTCTAGATAAAGATGCTGCCTTTATTGCTAAAAGAATTGCGCTTTTTAAAACTGATAAAGATGCTAATATTTTAATGACTGCCTTGGTGAAACAGCTCGATGATGAGACTATTATGAGATTAGCAAATGAGATTGAAACCTTTAATAAAAAACTAAAACAACTGCGAGGAAATTAGAATGAAAAATATTATTGTAGGGCTATTAACTGCAGGAATTATTGCTTTGATGGTGATGACAGCTATGGGAGGTCCTGCATGGCATGGCGGAGAAGCAGGGCATGTTATTGAAGATATTGGAGATAAAACAAATGCTTCAGCGCAGACTACAGCTCCAGAGTCAAAAAGTGACCGTGATATTGAAAAAGATAAACTTAAAGCACTTCGTGATAAAGCTGGAAATGTAGGTAAATTTAAAGTTTCTGATAACTATAAGCGTAAATGTGCTTCATGTCATGGTATAAATGGTGAGGGTACAATCGGTAGTAAACTTATTGGTCTTAGTAGCGAAACGGTATTGCAACAACTTAAAGATTATAAAAGTGGTCGTAAAGAGAACCTTATTATGAAGGGTCTTTTACTCAATATGGATGAGACTCAAATGCAAGAGTATGCAGATGAGATTAGTGAGTTTGAATCAAGAGCTGCGGCGCTGCAGTAGGAGAGGGTAATGGATCAGTATAATGATAGAGCAACGATAAAAAACACCTCTTTTTTATCGACTTTTATTGCTAAAACAAGAGAAGGTAAGACAAAGCTTAGTTATAGAACTAAGCGATGGGTACTCATTATAGCTATTCATCTTACTTTTTTCTTATCGTTTTTTATCGATATTCAGGTACTTGAGGGAACACTCAGTGGCTCACGTTTTTTAGGTTTTCATCTTATTGATATTTATGCAACCGCGCAACTCTATTTAGCAACACATTATCTGCATGTCAATATGATTATTGGAACGGTGACTATTATTATTGTTTATATTATTATCGGGGGTAGAACCTACTGTTCTTGGGTCTGTCCTTATGGTTTGATTAGTGAAATTGGTGAAAAGTTTCATAATACTTTAGTAAATAAAAAGCTTATAAAAAGTCGTGAGTTTGATCACAGAGTCCGTTATATCTTCTGGGCAATTTTCTTGATATTAGCTTTTACAAGTGGCTATATGGTTTTTGAAACATTTAATGTTGTAGGAATTTTAAGTCGTTTTATTGCGTATGGCTGGAGTGTTGCTCTTGCTTGGGTTTTAGCTGTATTTTTAGTTGAAGTGTTTTTCTCACGCCGTGCATGGTGTCGTTATCTCTGCCCTGTTGGAACAACTTATGGACTGATGGGCCCAATAAGTGCAACACGTATAGAGTGGAATGATAACTGTGATCACTGTATGGTCTGTCATGATGTCTGTTTTGAAAATCAAGTTTTAGATTTAACAAAAGCAAAACATGCGAAAGAGAATGAAGAAAAAGGTATCAAAACAGCATTTGTAACAGGTGCTGATTGTACTTTATGTGGGCGTTGTGTTGATGTTTGTCACGAAGACGCACTTAATTTTGAATTTAGGTTAAAATCAATCGTATGATAAAAGTTAATAATCTTACAAAAAAATTCGGTAAAACAGTCTCTTTAGATAATGTCTCTATCAAATTTAATAAAAATGATGCCATAGCACTTATGGGTGCTAATGGTGCAGGAAAAACAACACTTATTCGTCTTATCCTTGGATATTATCATGCAAATAGTGGTAGTGTTAGTGTAAATGGTATGAACCCTATACAAGAGCGTCAAGAGATTTTAAAACATGTGAGTTTTGTTCCACAACTACCACCGCCTATTAAACTCTCTTTAAAAGAGTTGATGGACTATGTCTGTAAAAGTTCTGATATCAAGCGTGATGATATTTTTCATTATGCACATGAGATGAGTTTAGATTTAAAACCAAATATCAATAAATCTTTTTTTACCCTCTCTGGAGGAATGAAGCAGAAAATGCTTATAGCTATCTCCTTAGCAAAACAGAGTGATATTTTGATTTATGATGAACCTACAGCTAATCTTGACCCAAAAGCACGTGATGATTTTTACCGTCTTTTAAAAATAGATGAAAAAGACAAGTTAGCACTTTTTGTAACACACCGTGTAGAAGAGGTTAAAGAGATTATAAATCGCAAAATTTATATGGATTTAGGAACTATTATATCGGATGAAAATGTTTAGATTTTTTAGTTTTCTTTTTATTACCCTCTCTTTTATTGCGTGTGAAAAGGCTCCTATTGGTGATTTGAAAAAAGTTCATTGGGATAGAGATATGTGTGAACGTTGCAAGATGGTTGTAAGTGATCGTAAACATACAGTCCAAGCCATTCATCCTCAAAGTGGCAGAAAATATATGTTCGATGATATTGGATGTCTGATACTCTGGTTTGATGAAGAGAAAATCCAGTGGCAAGATGGTGCTATTATCTGGATTACAGATGTGGATAGTGGTGAATGGATTGATGCTAAAAAAGCGTGGTATGACACTATGAATTTAACACCTATGGCTTATGGTATTGGAGCACATAAAGATCGCTCTAGTATAAAAGATGGTGAAGAAGTTTTAAGCTTTGATGCTATTAAAGAGCGAATTTTTAAAATAGAAAATCAACTAAACAAGAAGAGTTATTAGATGAAAAATTTACTGTTAATTGCGTACTTAGATCTTAAAGAGTCCATTAGAGCACGTTGGTTTCTTATCTACTCTTTTGTATTTGGTGGATTAATTGCACTCTTTTTTATTGCAGGTATTACAGAGTCTCAGGTTATGGGTTTTAGTGGGCTTAGCCGTCTTTTGTTGATGTATATTCAGGTGACAATTATTATCTTACCAATATTTATTCTAATCACCACAGTTCGTTCCATCTCAGGTGATAGAGATAGCCATATTTTAGAGTATATGCTCTCCTTTCCTATCTCCTTGTCAGAATACTATTGGGGTAAGATGGCAGGGAGATTTATCACTGTATTTTTACCTGTATTTTTAGCTATGATAATCGCTATTATTTATGGAAACTTTATGGGAGTAGCTATTCCTTGGGAAATTTTCTTCCTTTACTCAGGTTTGTTATTTTCACTTAGTTTACTGTTTTTGGGAATTGCATTTTTTATCTCATCTATTGTAAAGTCTTCAGAGATGGCGCTTGGAATCTCATTTTTTGTTTGGATATTTCTTCTAGCATTTATAGATATTGCACTCATAAGCTTTATGCTTCAAAATCGTTTTAATGAAGAGTTTATTATTGCTCTAGCTTTAGCAAATCCTATGGAAATTTTTAGAGTAGCAGCTATTAGCCTCTTTGACCCAGAATTAACAGTAATGGGTCCAGTTGCATTTTATATTCTTGATACAGTTTCACAACCAGTATTTGTACTGTTTTCAATTGCCTATCCTATAGGTTTAGGTATGCTATTTGCCTATTTTGGGTATAAAGTATTTAGTAAAAGAGATTTGGTTTAAAGGAAATTTATGATTAAAAAAACATTAATAATTATGGCAAGTGCAGCCTTACTAGGTGCAGCAGGTATTGAAGTAACTAAAAAAGACCGTTGTCTTATAAGACAATTGAAAGTTTATGAAAAACCAGCATGGATAGCACGTGCAACAACAAAACAAAAAACAGTCTATTTTAGCTCCCCAAAATCGATGTTTGAGTACTATTTTCAGCCTATTCGTTGGACATCATTAGGTG
>JAYEPE010000082.1:0-4227 GCA_034723735.1 Campylobacterota bacterium
AAAATTGATGGAGAGTGCGCGAAGAGAGTGTGATATCGTTGTAGCATCTATCTTTGTCAATCCTACACAGTTTTTAGAAGGTGAAGATTTAGATACTTACCCTAAAAAATTTGAAGCAGATGAAAAAATTTGTGAGATGGCTGGAGTTGATTATCTTTTTTATCCTGATATTTCAGATATGTATGGTAGTGATGAGGTATATATCTGCGCCCCTGATATTCGAGGTTTTGTTCTAGAAGGAGCAGATAGACCTGGGCATTTTGATGGAGTTTTAACGATAGTGATGAAACTTTTAAATATTGTTTCTCCCAAGAGAGCCTATTTTGGAAAAAAAGATGCCCAACAACTCTCACTTATCACGCAAATGGTAAAAAATCTCTTTATGAATATTGAAATTGTTCCTATAGATACGGTTCGTGAAAGCGATGGCTTGGCAATGAGCAGTCGTAATGTCTATTTGAGTGCTAATGAGCGTAAGCAAGCCTTAAAGCTCTCACGCGCACTTAAACGTGCAGGAAAGATGGTGATGCAAGGAGAGTTACATGTAAGCCACATCACGCAAGAGATGCAAGAGATTGTAAAACCTTTACATGTAAGCTATATTAGCTTTGTTAATCGTCAATTTGAAAGTATTACTGAGATAGAACCTCAAAATACTATTGTGCTCATATCTGCTACGGTTGGTTCTACGCATTTGATTGATAATATTTGGATTTAATAAAAAACAGAGCTATACAAGTGATATAGTTTGTATCTATTTTAATTATGTTTCAGAAAGTTTATTTACTCCATAAAACATTACACCTATTGTTCCTATTGCGATTAATAAAATCGCTATTGTCGCTGCATCCATTATTCTTCCTTTATTTCTTTAGTTTTTGATGAGATTTTTTTAATAATAAAGATAATAAATATTAATAATTAATTTGGGTCAGGCGTTGAAAATTCACTTTTAAACATCTTGTATTTGTACTTAAATAGTAGATATTCAAGGTCTCGTATTTTTCTTTTGAGCAGTATTTTTCTTTTTCAAATTTATAATAAGAAGGTATTATATTAAACATAACTTAAATAGATATATTAGATAATTGCAATAATCATTATCAATTAAATACTCTGATATACTTCTCTCAACTAATTACGAGGAAACACAATGAAAACGTTAATTTTAGTAAGTATTTTAAGTATAGTAGCACTTCAAGCAGGTGATGTAGTTAAGTATGATACTAGAGATGATAAAAGCTCAAATATCACAAAACCAAATCATCCAAATGATGATTTATATACAAAGTAGTTCAGATGAGATATTTATGGGAATTTGATTTAATACATAAATCGTAAAAAAGGAAAAGAGTTATGATGCCATTTTCAGATGAAGATATTTATGAGACTGTACAAAATAACATTCCAAAAGTGAGTGCTTATGACAATACTTTTTGATAATTATAATAGCACTCAAAATTGCCAATCTCTTTGGGGCTTTAGTGCTTATTTTGAAGAATACAATCTTCTTTTTGATACAGGGAGTAATGGTCGCGTACTTCTAAAAAACATGCAAGAACTTCAGATAGATATTCAAGAGATACAATACCTTTTTATTAGCCATTCGCATTGGGATCATATCGGTGGTATAGATAGTATCTTAGAATTAAATTCTAATATTACGCTTTTTGTCCCCTCTTCACTTTCAAAACACCTAGTCAATGACCTTAAAGTCTTAGCTAAGGAAGTAATCCTATGCACAAAAAAACCTCAAAAACTATTTGATAATCTTTATACAACAGGATTGCTTGGCAAAGAAATGCCTGAACAATCTCTTATCATTGATGAAGATGAAAGTAAAGTTATCGCAGGTTGCGGTCATTTTGGGATTGAAGATATTGTGAAAAGTGCGCGTGATGTTATTGGCAAAGATATCGCTTTTGCCCTAGGTGGCTTTCATCTGCTTAGAAGTAGTGATGAGACAATACAAAACTCTATCGAAACCCTGCAATCACTTGGAGTGAAAAAAGTAATGCCAACACATTGCACTGGGGATAGAGCTATAGAGATGTACAAAGAGAGCTTTAAAGAAAATTGCTTCTTAGGTGGCATAGGTGCAAATTGAGTATACCATCTCAGTTTTTAGAGGTGCCCTTTAGTGCTTCTTAACATAAAGTGGCAAAGGGAATTTTTTATAATCAGGTGTTAGGTAAGCTTCATCAATTAAAATGTCAATAATTGCTTTAAAGACTGGCACAGCTGTCTGGGAAGCGAAGTATTTATCACCAGGCTCTATTACAGTGACACCAAGAGTATATTTTTTGCTAGCATCATTGGCAAAACCGATAAAAGAGCTGTTATATTTATTGACATAATGTCCTTTTTCAGCGATGTGAGCTGTTCCTGTTTTTCCACCTATCTGTATGCCTTGCGTTCGTGTGTGAATCCCTGTTCCTTGATTGACTGTTTTGACCAAAATCTTTTTCATTCGTTGTGCGGTTGCTGTTGATATCACTTGGAGTGCTTTTTCATGTTCAGTTTTGACTAAGCGACCATGGTGATCGAAAAAACCTTCAACGATATAAGGTGTAATGATACGGCCGTTATTGTTAAATATATTATAAGCCTTAACCAACTGCATAAGATTACTTCGCATTCCATATCCATAGCCTGTTGTTGCTTTATAAATATCATGATTAAGTTGGCGAATATAGGGCATATTTCCTTTACGTTCATAAGGTAAATCAAGGCCACTATATTGGGTTAATCCAAATTTTTTAAAACCATCATAAAAGTCAATACCTTTAAGTTTTTGTGAGAGTTGTGCAATTCCAATATTAGAAGAGTAGATAATGACATCTTCTGCACCCATCCAGTCAAATTTATGCTCATCAGTAATGATTTTTTTATCAATTTTATAGCGACCGTTATGACCGCTTACTAAATCATAGGGGTTAATTAATTTTTGATCAAGCAAGAGAGCAAAGGTGATAGGTTTAATAACAGAACCTGGTTCAAAACTGTACTCAATAGCAGAGGTGTTCAGCGAGGGATAGTCTCTTTTTTGAATGTCTTTAGGAAAAAATCGATTGGAGCTTCCTAAAGAGATAATTTTCCCACTTTTAGATTCCATCAAAATAATAGATATCTCTTTTGCCTGAAGCTCTTCTTTATAATGCTCGAGAGTCTGTTCAACCTTAATCTGTAAGGTTACAGGAATATTGAGTTTAATATCATAACCATGGATAGGTGCTTGGGTAAAACTCTGTCTATTAAGAATCATATAGCTATTGACATCACGAAGGGCAAACTGTTTACCATCTTTTTGAGCACTGAGCTCCTCTTCAAAGCTTTTCTCAATTCCTTTAACACCATAAACACGTGTATATCCATCATCTTCTATTTTTTGGGGATAGCCAATAAGTGGTGTAAGCAGTTTTCCATAAGGGTAGAGCCGTGTTTCACCACTCTCTATAATACTTAAACCTTGTAAAATACGCTCTCCGTGAGGGCCTTCGTACTCGACAAAGACTTTATATTTTAAAAGTTCAAAAGCTAGTGATTTAAGATAAAGTGCCACTTTTGGACCGATCTGATAGCTTAAGACAATCGTACCTTGTCGAGAGTTGATTTTTTTACGAATTTTATTTTGATCCATACCGCTGTAAATACTAAAAAGTTCAATAAAAAGTTCTTTTTTTTCAGGATCGATATTTTTGGTGTTTAGCATTGCTTTGTAGAGTTTTTTTGTTGTTGCAATATGAAAACCATCAGCACTAATTATACTGCCACGTTGTGCTTTAGTGGATGAAGATGTATAAAGTGATGGACTTTTACGACTTTTTAACGCATTCATAAACATCACACTCAAAAAGAGTACAAATGCTAAGAGAAGAAGAAAAAAGAGAAATAGTATCTTTTTAGAACGATTTTTATTAATCATTTGGGTGTATCTTTATTCTTAAGAGCTGAGCCAATTGTTTGTATAAAATTTCTTATTTTTTTTTTCACTAACGACCTTTATCGTAATTATAGCAAAATGATTTTAGAGCAATAATTTATTAGTAATTTCGCCAAATAAGTGCAATGTCTTTAATAGTAATATCACGCTTTTTAGGCCGTATTTGATAAGGCTCGATAGGATAGTTTTTAAGTTCAAATTTACTGTTGAGTGTATCAATCTTATCTTCAAGCTCCTCTTGAAGATCTCTGTAGTCTCTTTGAAATTTTTCAATATTATTTTTA
>JAYEPE010000083.1:0-4208 GCA_034723735.1 Campylobacterota bacterium
ATAAACTTATTGAAAGTGCTTTTTCTATCAAACCTGAATTACGTTATCAAAATGGTGCAACAAAAGATTTACTCAAAAAAGTTGCACGTCCTTACCTTAATGAAAGTATTTTAAAACGTAAAAAGAGAGGTTTTGCGAATCCCTATATGGAATATTTGATCGTCTCAGGAAAAATTGAAACTATCTTACATGTAAACAAGAAAACAGGACTTTTTAAAAAAGAAGCTTTGCAAGAATATGTACAAAGAGCTTCAAAAGGAAGCTTTAAGCAGCATGTTTGGGGTCTGTATGTTTTATCATGCTGGATACAAAAAGAGTTACTCTAGCTTTTGCTCTGAAGTAGATACTCTGTTTCATCATCAAAGAAGGTAGCCAATTCAAGATAACTGCTAATATAGTGAGCAAAAAAGACCATAAGCCGTACCTCTTCCTCACTAAAATCTTCCTCTTTATTGAGCAGTTGTAAAACACCTATAACTTTTTTACTAGAATCAAAAATAGGAATAGAAACAATATTTTTGGTTATAAATCCAGTGCGTCTGTCTATCTTCTGATTGAAGTTTGGATTATTGTAAGGATCATTTTCAATAATAGGTTTTGCTTCTCTTACGGTTTCGCCTGCAATACCTTCTTCAGAATTGAGCATAATTTTATCAACACCATCAGAGAGCGTAGTCCATAGCACTTTAAGTTTGCTATTATAGATATAAATTGAGCACCTTTGAGCACCACTAATCTCTTTTGCATAACTAGAAATCAAGGGAATACCCTGTTCAATAGAGTTGAATTTAAGAAGTTCGCGACCAAAGTTGGCGAGTTTTGTATATGAGTTCATAGTATCGCTTCAAATTTTTTTTTAGTTTCTATGATAGCGTATTTTTGATATAATTTCTCTCAAAAAAAGGAATTTATATGGCAGAAATAAAACTGTGGCATAATCCCCGTTGTTCTAAATCCCGTCAGGCATTGGCACTTCTTGAAGAAAAAGGTATTGAAACAGATATTATTAAATATCTTGATAGTGCACCTGATGAAAAATCGATTAAAACACTTTTAGAGATGCTAGGTATTGAAGCCCGTGCTTTGATGCGAACAAAAGAAGCGGTTTATAAAGAACTGGAATTAAAAAATATAGAAGATGAAGCACTGCTTATAAAAGCAATGAGTGAGCATCCAAAACTAATTGAACGTCCGATTGTGATCAAAGGAGATCAAGCCATTATTGGCCGACCCCCTGAGAGGGTTTTAGAGATTCTTTAAAGATTATGCTCTTTTTTATAGGCTAAAATCATGCGGTGTGCATCATCTTTTAAATGAAGTTTCTCTTTTTTAAGTTTTTCAATTTCAAGAGATGTCAGAGCAACACTGCCGTGTTCGGCTCTTGTGATCTGATTATCAAGATCATTATGACGATCAAAAATTTTCAAAAAATGAGCATTAATCTTCCCATCTGCTTTCATGTGAGTAATAATATCACGATATTCATGTAACATTTTTGTCCTTTTTTACTGCATTTTCAATTTTAACGCTTCATAGCTTTAAAAGGAATTTATTTTAAGATACGAGGAAGCGTAATGCCCTCTTGTGACTGATATTTCCCTTTTTTATCTTTATAACTTGTTTCACACGCTTCATCTCCTTGCAAAAAGAGTACTTGAGCAATACCTTCATTGGCATAAATTTTTGCAGGAAGAGGTGTTGTATTTGAAATTTCAATGGTAATATGACCTTCAAATTCAGGCTCAAACGGTGTAACATTGACAATAATTCCACAACGAGCATAGGTTGATTTGCCCAGACAAATAGCAAGCACATCACGAGGAATTTTAAAGTACTCTACCGTGCGAGCTAGAGCAAATGAGTTAGGTGGAACAATACAGACATCACCCTCAAAATCAACAACATTAGCATCATCAAAATGCTTAGGGTCAACTACTGTAGAGTTTAAATTAGTAAAAACCTTAAATTCATTACTCACGCGAATATCATAACCATATGAACTCAGTCCATAACTCACGACACCTTTACCTACTTGATCTTCACAAAAAGGAGTGATCATCCCGTTTTCTAATGCTTGTTCTCGTATCCAACTATCTGCTTTAAGTCCCATGTTCTACCTTAATCTTAATAATAATTGTGGTATTATATCACACAAAAAATTAGCCAATTTTAGGAGTTATAGCATGGATATGAAGCAAATTAAGGCACTAATAAACGAATTTGATGACAGTGGACTCTCATCAATGAAAATAAAAAAAGAAGATTTTTCAATAGAACTCGAAAAAGCGACTGGATTAGTCGCTGCACCTGTAGCCGCACCTGTGGCTGCACCTATAGCTGTTGCGCCTGTAGAGATTGCAGTTGCTGCTCCTGCACATGCGGGAGATATGATTCTTTCTCCTATGGTTGGAACCTACTATGCTTCTCCGTCTCCAGACTCACCTGTATTTGTAAAAACTGGAGATACGATTAAAAAAGGGCAACCTTTAGCGATTTTAGAAGCAATGAAAATTATGAATGAACTTGAAGCAGAATTTGATTGTAAAATTCTTGATGTCTTAGTGACAGATGGTCAAGCAGTTGAGTTTGATATGCCCCTATTTGCAGTAGAGAAAATCTAAATATGGCTGAAATTAAACGTATTTTAGTTGCGAACCGCGGAGAGATTGCTCTACGCGCAATTCGCACAATTAAAGAGATGGGAAAAGAAGCTGTAGCTGTATATTCAACAGCAGATAAAGATGCAGAATATCTTAATCTTGCAGATGCATCAATCTGTATTGGTGGTGCGCCAAGCTCTGAAAGCTATTTAAGTATTCCTGCCATTATTTCTGCTGCTGAAATTAGCAATTGTGATGCTATCTTCCCTGGGTATGGTTTTTTAAGTGAAAATCAACATTTTGTAGAGATTTGTACACATCATGGGATAAAATTTATCGGGCCAACACCAGACGTTATGGTTATGATGTCAGATAAATCAAAAGCTAAAGATGTCATGATCGCGGCGGGTGTTCCTGTTGTTCCAGGAAGTGACGGTGCGATTAAAGATATCGCAGATGCAGCTTCTCGTGCTAAAGAAGTTGGCTATCCAGTTATCTTAAAAGCTGCCCAAGGTGGTGGTGGACGCGGTATGCGTGTTGTTGAAGATGAAAGCTATCTTGAAAATGCCTTTTTAGCTGCAGAATCAGAAGCGATGACAGCCTTTGGTGATGGTACGATTTATATGGAAAAATTCATTAAAAACCCCCGTCATATTGAAGTTCAAATTATGGCAGATTCTCATGGCAATGTCTTACATGTAGGAGAACGTGACTGCTCTATGCAACGTCGTCACCAGAAGCTTATTGAGGAATCACCTGCTATCGTGCTTACTCAAGAAGTACGTGAGCGTCTCCACGCTTCTGCTGTTCAAGCAACAAAATACATTAAGTATGAGGGTGCGGGAACTTTTGAATTTTTACTTGATGCGAATTTAGATTTCTATTTCATGGAGATGAATACTCGTCTTCAAGTAGAACACACTGTATCTGAAGAGGTCAGTGGTCTAGACTTAATCGAGATGATGATTCGTGTAGCCGAAGGTGAAACACTTCCTGCTCAAGAGACTGTTGTTCTTAAAGGGCACTCTATCGAATGTCGCATTACAGCAGAAGATCCTATTAAATTTTTACCATGCCCAGGAAAAATAACAAAATGGATTGCTCCAGGTGGACGTGGTATCCGCATCGATACTCATGTATATGCTGGGTATATTGTCTCTCCGACTTATGATTCTATGATTGGAAAGCTTATTGTTTATGGCAATGACCGCGCAGATGCTATTGCTAAAATGCACCGTGCCTTAAGTGAATTTGATGTGGGTGGAATTAAAACTACTATCGCATTTCATGAAAAAATGATGCAAAATCCTGATTTTATCAATAATGATTTTGATACAAAATACTTAGAACGCTACAACGGTTAAATTTTTCTAGTATCAAAGGAGTGCTCTTTTCGAGTATTCCTTCTCTCTAACTCTCACCTAAACGAATAATCTCAATATCCGCATTCATACGAAGACGCATAAAATAGTCATTAAGAACACTTTGTCGGCGTTCTTGCATGATAGAACTATTTATCTGTCCACGTACATCTTCAAAGGGCATAATCTGTTGTTGTGACTTTCCTTGAATTAAAAAACTCATAAAACGATTATCGGGAGAAGGGAC
>JAYEPE010000084.1:0-18767 GCA_034723735.1 Campylobacterota bacterium
TATTTGAAAGAAAATTCTTTTTCAGCATATTATTTGTAACCACATGCGATTGAATAGCATGGAGTTCTTGGGCTTCTTTGAGTGTAATATAATAAAGTTCTTGCTCGTTATGCTCAATAGTTTCAACAAAAAGTTGAATATGGCACATTACTTTATCAGCATCAAGGAAGCGTACTCCATAACCTTGAGGATACATTTGATGAATGGCATTGAGCCATTGAGTATCATTTTCAGCAGAAACAACATCATCTTCATCACTAAAAAGATCATGAAAATTTTGATATTTTTCTGAATACTCATCAAGTGAATTTAAACTAAAAAGAGAAAGAAACTGTTTATTGGCACCAATACAACCCACACCATCACTATAAAAAGCAATAGCATCACAATTAAGATCAAGAAGTTTAAAATAAAACTCTTTATCAATACTCTCTGGTGTCTCGGTTTGAGAGACACCGTTTATAATAGTATTAATCCAGTCAAACAGCGCCAAAATCCCATCCTTAAATTTTACAATTGATTATTGTAGCATAAGTGCTTTAATGTTAAGCAGTATTTATATAGACTACGCTTATGAAATCAGCAAATAAAAAAGAGATATTGGCTATCAAAGATGCTTTTGTTAGCCGTTACGATAAGGCCGTTACTGAACTTAGCTATAAAAATATTTATGAACTTGTCATTGCAGTTGCACTCTCTGCACAATGTACTGATAAACGTGTCAATATAATAACACCTGAACTTTTTGAAAAATATCCAGATGTTTATGCCTTAGCCAAAGCAGATATTGATGATGTTAAAAAGATTATACAGAGCTGTTCTTTTTTTAATAATAAAGCTAAAAATATTATGGCAATGGCACAAAGGGTGATTGATGTTTATGATGGAGAGATTCCTCAAAATGAAAAAGATCTTATCACTCTTGCAGGTGTAGGTCAAAAAACAGCACATGTTGTTATGATAGAATATACAGGAGCCAATCTTATGGCTGTTGATACGCATGTATTTCGTGTAGCTCACCGTTTAGGCTTAAGTAAGGATGAAACAGCATTAAAAACTGAAGAAACTTTAGTTAAAAAATTTAAAACTAATCTGCATCAACTCCATCAAGGCATGGTGCTCTTTGGACGTTATATCTGTACAGCTAAAAATCCAAAATGTGATAGCGAGTGCTTTTTAACAGAGTTTTGCAAAACGAAAGAGAGTTTTAAGGCGCGCTAATCCATCTCACTTGTGGGAATATATAAGCGGGATGTGTATACAATACATCATGTTATATTATATCTTGACCCTTATCATAACAGTATCTCTTTTTAGTGGCTGTGTCAATAAACGTGGCATTAGTGGACGATACTATAACACTTGCCATGAATATTATGATTTGCAAGGCTATTATCACAAAGAGTGTGATGAAAATATTATCGATTTTAAGACAAAAGAGCCTGAATCCGACACTGAAGGAAAAAAAGTCTGGTAATCATTTTATCGCAATAAATGTTGCAAAATTAGCCCAGCGAAATACGACCTCACAATGTGAAAATCCATTACGTTTTGCCATCTCTATATTTTCTGCTTCACTATAGGGCACTAAAACATTTTCCAAAGCTTCACGTTTTTGCATAATCTCATAAGTACTATAGCCTTGCTCTTTTTTAAACTCATAATAGATATCAATAAGTTTTTTATTTAAAATTTTATTATCGCTAATTATTTTTTCACTAAAAATAAAGGCACCCTCTTTCTTTAAACTTTTTGCTATTTTTTCAACTAAAGATTCACGCAATAAAGGACGAATAAATTGTAAAGTATAGTTACTAATAGTAACATCACATTTTTCATAAGGAAATTCTAATATATCTGCATTGATGACACAAACATGAGATCCAAAAGCATCAATCTTTTTTCGAGCCTGATCTAACATTGCCTCTGCATTATCAATCCCAATTAAACGTGCTTTTTTACCTTCAAGATTGATTTGTCGCTCACACTCTAAAAGTAAGCTTGCAGTTGAGCAACCCAAATCATACATAAGGGCATCATCGCTTAGGTATTGCATGCTTAATGCTTTTGTTATATCTTGCGAGGTTTTATAAAAAGGAACTGAACGTTCAAGCATATCATCAAATACAGCAGCCACATCTGCATCAAATTCAAACTGTTTAGAAATTGGAGTTTCAAATATTTTATCTTTCATAAGCTAATTCTAGCTAATATTTCATAACAAGGAAATGTGATGGAAATAAGCACTATTATGATGATTATATTTATTATTGCACTGATAGTATCAATGTGGAAAATTTATGTTTTTTTACCCAATGAAACTTTAGCTGATGATGATGTAAATCCTAAATCTACTACTGAGCTTGAATCAATTATGCTAGCATGTATTCATGAGGGCGTTACTGAGAGAAAAGCGCTTTTTAATGCCATGAAGAATCATGAACTTTTTGATGAAAAACATTATTGGCGTTTTAATGAAAATCGTCTTAATCACTTAATACATGACTATCTTATTAAAAATCCTGAACTGAAAACTATAGAGGACATTAGACTTAACTAATCTTAATCTATAAGAATAAGTTTCGTTCCTATAACCTTTTTAATACTATCTTGAACTGTTTTAATCTCTTTTTCAAGTTCTAAATAGCATTTATGCTCTCTAGTTATCTCCTTTACTAGCTGAGAATTTAGAGGCAAAGATTGATGATTAATTAACATAAAAAGACGAGTAAAACGTCCTCTACTTCCAATATAGGTATTCCACTCTTGTGTTATATTGAGTTGGATAAAAAAGCTATAGAGACACTCTTCAAGCTCCCCTTCTCTTTTTAAAATTTGAGCATAATGCGACTCAAGTTCTAAAGGATTCATTAAACCAATATTTTCTACAACAAGCTTTGGTTTTTTCCAGCGTTTACCATCATATCTTACTGAAGAACCATCAAAAAAATTCAAAAATTCGCAAGAAGATTCTCTATCTTTTTTAAGTAATCGTATCACTTCAAAAGAGTAACGCTCTAGCATCGTAGGGTAATAATCACGCAGTAGATAATTTCTAAAAGCGGGTAGAATTTTATGGTCAAGCTCTAAAGGCTTTGCATTAAGATCTGCATCAATTTTATTTTGAGAAATAGGAATAAGCTCTTGCATAAATGTTTGGGCAGAAATCTTTTGAAGGTTTAGTTCATTAGTAAGAAGTCGTTCTGAAATATTTTGCATATCATGTAACTCATCACGCATACTATAACTTTTAGCACTACGAATATTTTGAAGCTTTTGAGGTGATACTCCATAAAATCTATTATCACTATTTTTTACGGTTTTAACTATCTTCTGTAGGTGATCTAGCATCGTTAAGAATCCCTCCTAGTATTTTACTTTTCATAAGTTGCTCTTAATTATATTTCAATTAAAATGATAATAATCTTATTTTACACAAAAAAAGGAATAATATGCGTAAAAGTGCCTTCACTCTCATTGAATTGATCTTTGTAATTGTGATTATTGGGGTTTTAGCAGCAGTTGCTATACCTAAATTTGCAAATCTAAAACAAAATGCTGAAGCAGCAAATGTCTTAAAAGTTGCCACAGATGCTTTTGCTTCAATTCCTGCTGCATTCGTAAACCGTGTTGACTTAGAAGAGGCAGAAGCAGCATCTGGTGTAACACTTTCTGAACTTGTAAGTATCAAAGGAAAAGGCTGGGATACAACAACAAGTACGACAGCATGGACCTTTAAAGATGGAGCAAACACTGTAGTCACTTTAACCTTAGTACCTGCCTCACGAACCATTCAGTTAGCGGTAGATTGTTCTAAGTTTTCAGACTCTACAACTGAAGCAAAATGTACAAAAAAACTAGGTTCTGCAACATCTGATGAGACAGTTGCATTTTAAACATTGAAACGAGCATTTTCACTTATTGAGTTAATTTTTGCCATTGTCATTATTGGGGTACTAGCATCTGTTGCTATTCCTAAATTTTCTGGGCTTAGTGATAATGCCAAGATATCTGCTGAACTCTCTACAGCAGCTTCCATTCAAGTGGCTCTTGATGCTTGTCATGGGGAGTGGATTATAAATGAAGGTACTTTTACATGTGGTGCTTCTATCGCTTCAACAGACTTAAATAGTGATGGATATCCTGATTCTTTAGGAGCCCCTCTTGATGGAATCTTAAAAAATCCGCCTGTTGAGTGGAGCGTATCAGCTTCTAATTATGTAGGACCTGCTTCAGGAAGCAAGGGAGCAACAAACTGTAAAACAGGAAAACCTTGCACGAGTAAACATTGGGCTTATGACAAAACTCAAGGTACATTTAGCCTTGTTGATAACTAAAAACTATTAAGCTCTATCTGCGTTAGCGTACCACTTAAGAGATGATCGCCTGTTAATATATAGGTATCACCTATCTCAAGTTCAAAACCATGGGAGATAAACGTAGTACTCAGGCTATAACCATCATCTGTAATATACTCAATACTTTGTATAACTGCTATAGTTTCATCATTAGATATAACAGTAGGCATTTCTGTCGCACTCCATGTTCCTTGAAAGTTCTGTTTTGCTGATTCATAAGTAAAACTATCATCTGAAAATGTCAAGATTCCACTATAAGCACTGTTAATATGCAATCGCATATGAGAAATATTGTAATTTGTCAATAAAACTGAGGGTTGTGAAACATAAGCGTCTGGACGCTCCTCAATGCCACATCCTAAAAAAAACACTCCAACACTCACAAGAGATACTAATATTTTTTGTATCATCTAAATCTCATTTATCTTATGAATAATCCATAATGCAAACCCCAATAAGAGTGCTGACATAATAGCAATACTCAAAGTACCTGTTGAATGTTCCATATTCTGCTCCTATAAACCCATGGCATCAGCCATTGACCACATGGGTAAAAAAATCCCCAAGGCTAGAACCAATACAAATCCTGCGATTGCAGCAATTAATATAGGTTCTATCATTGTTGAGACATTATCTATTATACTATCATATTTATCATTATAATATTTTGTGACCTTATCAAGCATCATATTAATAGAACCAGAGGCTTCACCTGCTTTTAACATCTGAAGTATCATTCGTTCAAACATACCACTTGATTCAAATCCACTGTGAAGGCTTCTTCCCTCTTCAATGGCTTCAGTAATTATAGAAAACTGTTGGCGTATATAACGATTATCGACAACGCCTACAGCAGCTTTAAGTGAATCTACAATAGGAATACCAGCATGAATAAGAACATTGAAAATATAGATAAAACGCCCTAGCATAGCATATTTAGTAATATCTCCAATAATATATATTTTCAGTAAAAACTGATCTGATTTTAGAGCAATGTGCTCATGTTTTTTATACATGTAAGAGTATATCATGATTGATGCTATCGCAAAAATTATAATATAAGGTCCATAATGAGACATCGCATATTCAGCCCAAAGAAGAAGTTTAGTCGGAAAAGGAAGTTCTGTATTCATCTGCGTAAACATGCTCTCAAATTGAGGTACCACAAAGGTTATAACAACAGAAAAAGCAATCATCATGGCGAAAATAGTAATCATAGGGTAGCGTGTTGCTTTTTTGAGCTTCATGCGATTATCATGTATTGCCTCTAAAATATCAGCAAGTTTTGTAATGGATTCAGCCAAAGTTCCCGTCTGTTCTCCTAAATAAATCATAGAGACAGAGAGATTTCCAAGTTGAAATTTAAAAGGTTTGACTGCATCAGTAAAAGAAATTCCACTTTCAATATCTTCTTGAACTGATATCATAATAGACATAAGCATAGGATTTTCAGTTGATTCTACAACTTCATCAAGACAGAGATTTATAGGCATACCTGCATCAAGCATTACTGCTAATTGTCGCAATAAAGCCACATAAGGCTCAATCGGTGCTCTTTTCTTTTTTATAGGATCATTATGCTTTTCAATTAGCTTATTGATTTTAATACTTAAAGGCTCTGCAACTTCTTTAGAACTTACAAATACACCTAATTCACGTTTTTGAAATGCATGCATGGCATCGAGTTTGTTTGTCGCTTCAAGAACAATTGTTGTTTTATGACGACCATGTCTGTAAAGAATTTGAAAAAACTTCATGCAATTACGCCTTAAGTCCGTGTCACGCGAATAACCTCTTCAAGAGGAATACTTCCATGAAGTGCTTTGTTTACACCATCTATAATCATAGGTGTAAATAAGCCTTCTTCTTTTGCCTTGTTAGCAATATCAAATTTATTAGCATTTTTAGATATCATCTGCGATACTACATCATTAATACGAAGAATTTCTACAATCATAATTCGACCATTCATACCAGTCATACCGCACTTAGGACATCCCTTTCCTTTATAGAAAATAGCATTTTCAGGAAGATACGCATGGACTTGTTTTAAGATATTTTTATTTGGCTTATACTCTACTTTGCAATATTCACAATTTTTACGTACAAGACGTTGTGCTACAATGCCTAAAAGCGAATCTGCAATAACATAAGGTTCTAATCCCATCTGAACCATACGACTGATAGCGCTTGGGGCATCATTTGTATGTAAGGTAGAAAAGACTAAGTGCCCCGTTAATGATGCTTGCGCAGCAGCATTGAGCGTATCCATATCACGAATTTCCCCAACCATAATCACATCAGGATCTTGGCGTAAAAATGACTTGAGTGCACTAAAAAAAGTAAAGCCTACTTTTTCATTAATTTGAACTTGTTGGACAAGAGGAAGTTGATACTCAATAGGATCTTCAACCGTCATAACCTTATTTTCAATACTTTTAATTTCATTGAGCGCTGCATATAAGGTTGTTGTTTTACCACTCCCTGTCGGTCCAGTAATCAAAATAATTCCAAAAGGAGAAGCTATCAAAGATTCAAAGCTTTTAGCATTTTCATTTTCAAGACCCAAGTCATCAAGTTTTAAAAGAATTTTCTGTTGATCAAGGATACGCATAACAATGGATTCACCAAAAAATGTTGGTGTTGTCGAAAGACGAAAATCGTATGTACCTTTATTGACTTGCATAGAAAAACGACCATCTTGTGCTTTTCTACGTTCTGAAATATCTAAATTTCCTAAAATTTTAATACGTGAAGCAATAGCATTATAAATCACTAACTCAAAAACAAATGTCTCTTCCAAAACTCCATCAATACGACAACGAACTGAAACCTCAAATGCATCAGGTTCAATATGAATATCACTCGCTTCTCGCATAATTGCATCTTGGATTACAAGATGAATAAGACGCATTACTGCACTTTCATCACTGCTGCTTTTAAAGTTTTCATTAGTAATCTCTTCTTTAACTTCATGGGCAATTGTTTGTGTTTTGTGAATAATCTCAATACGCTGAAACATATGACGTATATCTGCATCGAGTGATAAAAATAGCTTTATAGGCTTAGTCACTACAATATGTTCTAATACTTCTAAGGCATCATAATTAAGAGGATTAGAAGTCGCCATATAGATGTATTCATCATCTTCTTTAAAAGGTATAGCTTCTGCTTTTTCGAGAACATGAGAAGGGTAACGTCCAATAAGTTTAAAATCAAGTTCCTTACCAAAGATATCAATAAATTCGATATTTAGCTGATGAGAAAGCTCCTTGGCAATCTCTTTATAAGTGACATAGCCCTCTTCAATAAGAACTTCACCTAATTTTTTTACAAAATTAGACTCTTTTTGAAGTCGCAGAGCATGCATGAGTTGATCATTGCTAATTAAGCCTTTTTCAACAAGGAGATCTCCTAAACGTACCGTCTGTTTTATCATTATCGGTACCTATGCTCTTGTAATTTTCCATCAGCAAAGAAGATATCAATAGCAACTTTTCCCGACTTCGCATAATCAATATAAAGTTCATAACGTATATCGCTCTCTTTAAACTCCAGTTTTAAAGGCTTGGCGCTAAGGCGTGTATAATTTTTATCCCGTAAGGCTACAAAGGCTTTAGAGAGAGGATGATCTGAAATAGGCAAGGCTAAACTTGTAAGTGCAACATCATCATATAAAAATTGATATATAAGGCGTTTTTGTACCACTAATGAGCTAAAGATTGTAGCATTAGCACGCCCTTTTTTAGTCATATACAAACGGCTTTGAATAATGCCTAGCATATCAATATAATCTGCCCTCATACATGCAAGACCAATCAATGAGAGCATCTTTTCATCACGTAACTTGTTATAAATCAGACCTTTGCCTATTTGGCACGCTTTTTGATACGATGTATAGTTATCTTCTTGATAATACCGAATAAAATCAGCCTGCTCATTTGCAAAAAGAGTACTGATAAAGATAAAAAGAGCCATAAAATACCGCATCTATTTTCCTTGTTTCCATGTCATTAAGAGAAGTTCTGCATCTTTTGAGTTTTTATTTCCTAGATAAAGATTTAGGATATCTTTAGCACGATCTTTATTGCCTCGGGCGTATTCAGATTTAGCATACATTATCCATGCCTTATCTGAGGATTTATCCAAAATATTAGCTTTCTTTGCCCATAGAGAGGCTTTAGAATATTTTTGATTCTCAAAATAGTATTGCGAAATTTTGAGTGCTAAATCATAATTGGGTTCACGTTCATATTGCTTTAGCATCTCTTTGGCTGTTCGTATTTTTTTAGTACTTACAAGAACTGTTTTTTTCTTAGTAGGTTTTTGCACTAAGACTTTTTTCTCTTTTTTAATAACTACAGGTGACTTTTTCGTATAAGTATTCAAATAACTTTCATCTACGACAACATCATATTGAATATCTTTACGTAAGGGCTCTGTTTTCGAAACAACTTTTTGAGAAACAACTTTTTCAACAACTTTAGGTGGTGATTCTTTCACTTTTTGACTTACACTACTCTGCTCGTCTAAAATATCACTAAATAAAAAAAGCCATACCAAGGCGGAAATAGAACTCAATCCAAGAACAGTTGTTCGCACAATGGCCATAGTTTTTTTGCGCTGATGCCTTTGACAACGTGTTAAGAGTGATTCAAAACTATCACGCATCAAGACACCCCAAATCAATAGCTGCCATCATAACAATACAGCGATTAGGGAGACAATAATCTTTGTGTCCATGAAGCTTAGCATAATGCATTAAGCTAAAGATGGTTTTAAACATCTGCTTTAACATCCGAAAATTTCCTGATGTATATGTCGCGATCATTGCTAACTCTTTCTCTCTAAACATGGCTGCAAAATCTCCCATACCATGACGAAGTAGTTGCGACTCCATGTAGTTTTTAACTTCACTTGATTCTAAGATACCTAGCGTAACACTACGATGATCACGAGATGCAAAATGTGGTTTTTTTAATATAAGCTCCCCATCTTCTTTATGCATAGAGAGCATAAAATGAAATACTTTTGTATCACTAAGAATTCGGATATATTCAAGCACACTCTCACTTAAAAGTTGTGCTTCATCAATTATAATAAGATGCGCTACATCGCTGTACATTTGAGTAGCGCGTTCTTTAAGCTCTGCAAGTGAGGCACTACTCGAATCAGCACCGACAATAAACTGCAAAAAAGATTCAGGGGTCAAAAAAGGCTCTTGTACCATGATAATACGGTGCGAATCACGAAGTTCTTCTTTTATGAGATGAAGCATATAGGTCTTCCCAACACCTGGTTCGCCCAATAAAAAAATCAATGGCGTATCTGCACGTTTGATACTCTCAACTAAGGTATTTTTAGTAAATTCAGCACTCAAACTCTCAAAATAATCTTCTTTTGAAAAACTGCTTTCAAAAATTTGCGCAGCTGCTTCAAAACTACTCATCAATTTCACCAAAAAGATGTTTTTCAGCATCTCCAATAGAAGGAAAAGCATTATCTTTTATAATTTCTGGTGTTACCACTATAATCAATTCAACTTTTTCAGTCTCTACTCCAGTATGACGAAAAAGCCCTCCAATAAGAGGAATAGAACTCAAAAGTGGCACAGATGAATTCTCTTTGTAATTACGAGTAGAGACCAATCCACCAATAACAATACGACTCCCATCTTTAGCTTTTACAATAGAAGAGAGCTGTTTAATCTTAATATCAGGTGGCATAGTACGTATGCCATCTTCATCTTCTCCTGATCTATCAAGAGCAAGCCCTTCATCTGCTTCTAGTTTTTCACTAACTACTGGATTAATCCGTAAAATCACAAATCCATCATCAGTAATTTCAGGAATAATATTAAGTGTTAATCCAATAAATACAGAACTCATAACATAGGTATTTGTCGTTGATGCACCTACATTTGTTGCACTCATCGTACCACTCTCATAGCGATAATTAATTTGATTACCTACGTTGATAACTGCAGGCTGATTGTTAAGTGTTAAAATTTTTGGAGTGGAGAGAACATTAACATCACCATAACGATTTAAAAAATCAATCAAACCATCCATAGCAAACTGATAATTAAAAGAGTAACTTGGTGCATTAAAAGAGCCATATTTGTCTCCTGAAGCAGAGTTACTTATCTTACCACCTAAGCGTAATTGAAACTTAGACCAATCAACCCCTGTTGAGTTACGATCACGATAACGTAATTCAAAAATTTTCGTCTCAAGTAGGACCTGTTTATGCAGACGACTTTTAAGATGATTGAGATATTTATTGATACGTTCTATCTGGGATTTTGTACCCGTAATCGTTACAATACCTGCTTCACGGTTGATAATAGAGCGACTTTTTATCTGCATATGATCTTCATCGCGAGATAATATCGCATCTATTTCATCGCTCAATTTATCCCAAAATTCAAATTTTGTATTAGATTTTATCGTGGTATGGTCTGAGTTTGAACCACTTTGTTCATTAGCACCAGAAGTTGAAGGCATTTGATTACTATTAGTATTTGATGCAGTATTATTGTTTTGTGCTGCTCCAACAGTGATGGTTTTAATCGATTCTGTAGTCTGCTCACTTAGATTAACATAATCAATAATAAAGGAGTGTGTTTCAAGATATGACACTTTTAAAATACGTTTTTCCTTGTCATATTTGTAAAACATATTATTTTGAGAAAGTAAAAAGTCAAATAAACTTTCTAGAGTGTAATTTTCAATATGGACAAGAAATAGTGCTTTATTTAAGACACTGCGCGCCTCTGTATCGACGATAACAACAGAAAACTTACATTGGTGGGCAACATTTTCAATAATATCTACAATTTTAACACTTCCTTGACTTTCACCCACGTCAAATGAGAAAAGTGTGTCATCACAATTAGAGGCAGAAGCAGTAGAGATAATAAATAGGCTTAGCAGTAAAAAGAAAATCTTTTTCATTGTATCACTTCCTTGCTCATTAGTAGATTCTTTCCTTGGTGTAAGGGAACACGTACCTGTTTTTTATCATCAAGTATTATAATTGCATCTTTTCGTATTGCAATCACTTTAGCATTATGAATCGTATCACCTTTTTGAAGCCATTTTCCATTTACCCATGCTCTATTATTAAAAATAGTTTCTACTTTAATAGGTTTACGCTTTTGTATTATCACTCTTTTTTTCTCTTTTTGAGCTAGAAGAGGTTTGGCACGTTTAAAGGGATCATATACCCTATACGCTACTTTTACTTTCAAACTTTTATCTGCATTAAGAGCATCAATTTTTTTAGCAATTTCATGAACATTCACCTCTGCAAATAGTACATTTGTCCCAATCAGTAGCAGTAAAAACAGTCTCATAACTGCACCCCATAGTGAATAAGGTTCAATTCAAAATGTGTTGCATTATTATCATCAATGCTTACATGTAAGGACTGTGTCATCAATAAGGCATTGAGACTTTCGATATAGTGATGGAGTGAGACAATAGCACGTAAATTCCCTGCACCACTTACAAGAAGATGATTTTTAGGCTGAATTAAATCCTCACTGTTATTGTTATCAATAGATACTTTCTCTATAACCTTGAGGTTAATGCGCTGTGATACAGAGTGTTTTAAAATATCATCAAGAATCTGCGCGGAACCTGCTTCGTTGAAGTAGATAAAATCTATACTTTGCAGTCGTGTCTGAATAAACTGTTTTTGAAAATGCAGATGAGTAATTGAATCTTCAAGTGTCAAAATATCTTTTTTACTTTTTAAAATAGCCTTTTCTAGTGAGCGATTGGAGTTTTTCATCAGCTTCATCTCTAAAGAGCTAATTCTCTCCTCTTTCATCTCAATATCCTCAGACATGCTCTCGCCAAAAACACTCCAGCTAATATAGACTAAACATACCAAAATAGTGCTATATACAAAAAGTCGTTTTTCACGACTCATCTGTGCTAATTGTGTTTCTAACTCTTCTAGTTGATCATTCATCGGCGTATCTCGATAATACTTTCATAAAGATTTTCCTCACGACGTATCTCTTTTGTGTTTACATGTAAGTATCCTTGAGAAAGTAGGCGCTTCATAAACTTTGCGATATCGGAGCGTTTTTCATACTCACTAATAATATGCATATACATCACACCAGAAGCATTTTGATCAAGATTTCGTGAAGAGAGTTTATAATAACTCATTGCCTCATTTACATCTTGCATCATCTTTTGACGGCTATGTTTTTCTCTTCTTTGCTCTTTTAAGGTATCAACTAAGTCATCATAACTCTCAAGTCTTGCCATACTTTCAAGCTTAACACCTTCAAGACGCTTGCGTTCACCTCGAACTTCTTTGAGTTTTTTTTGAAGTTTTTTCGTTAAGGTTTGCATCGCACTTACACGTTTTTCAAGCTCTGCTTCTTGGTGCTCAAGATCACTCAAATAGATCGAGGCATACAGAGGATATGTAAGAGCTAGTACACTTGAAACACCCAAAAGCATAAAAAATTGCCCTGCATGTGTTTTATAAAATGCAGGACGTCTTTCAAAAATACTCAGATTAGCACACTTATAACGTTCTTGAACAGCACCTAAAAGATACAGAGCGCTCAAGGCATCACTTTGTTGGGATGCTTCTATCGTATCAAATACATTGAGCGCAATAAATTCCGCTCCAGAAAATCCATAATTTTCAAAAATTTCTAAAAATCCAGGGATACCTTCGCCATCAAAGTCAATAAAAAAACGGTCTATACTATCAAGCCCAAAAATTCCACGCTTGTGGCTAATTGCATGTGCAATACGCTCTGCTATCTTGGAAAACTCTTCTTGAATACTATGCATCTTTAACAAATCTTCAGGAGCGTAACGCTCACTGTCAATACCCTTAGCACTTAATATTTTTCGAAGTTCAAGAATATCAATCTCTAATTTTTCAGCCAAATCACTCAAGGTGATTACGGTACGCGTTGAGATATACTTGCCATCTTTATACATTACTGCGTAGGCTTCATCATCATTAAAATAGATAAAGACATCATTTTTTGCTTCAAGTTTTTCGTAACTGTACAGCGCCTCATAACGTAAAAATGAAGGAACAATATAATCAATCTGTTTTAATTTAGAAACACTTGAAGCATAATGTTGAGTAAGAAGTGTGCTTTCTATGGCATAAGATTCAATAAATTTCTCAACACCATTAGCTAAATCAATAGCAGTTGAAGCGATGACATACTCATTATCAGGATCAAGCCCTGCCTCTTCATACATGCTCATCTCAGCTTGAATCTCAAGTTTTTCATCTGAAATTCCAGCAGAAACTCGTATGCCATGTGTTCGTAATAGTGCTGCAGGTATGGTAGTAGTGCTATAGTAATTTTTGGATTTTTTAGCTTCAATAGGGCTAAAAGAGTCCCCATCAAAAAGTAAAAAACTTTCATCTTTCGTGATAAAAAGAATTTTATCATTTACCATAAGAGCACCTAAGTATTTTAATTGTACTTTATTATAGCATAACCTGTTATAGGCTCAATAATAATTTGATTAGTTTGATTGCTATATATTAGTTTAAGCACTTTTTGTTCCTTAAGTAAACTACCTTGTGTAAAATCCCCATCATGTGGTCTTCCTTTAGCATCAAAGCAGATTGTATCACTTGTTAAACTACTATGATTTATGCTTACATGTAAGCTATATTTTCCGCCACTTACCGAAGCGTTATCATCAAGTTTTTCTTTTGTAAAAGTAATACATCCTCGATTATCACTTATAAAAGTTCCATCAAAATTTTGATGCTCATATCCAATGCCTTCATACTGTGCTTGATGAATTTTGGACATAATATACTGAGTATCGTTAAGGAGATAGTTTGTCTTAAACATACTACTTCCTACCCCTGCTATGATACCAATAAGGATAATGACAAATATAAGTTCGATAAGTGTAAATGCTTTACTCATGGGCGTTGCAAAGTCCTTCTTAAAATTCTCACTTTTTGCTCACCATCAAGTGTAGCATTCACCTCTACATGTAACATCACCATCCCTTGCGTCTCTTGTGCACCAATTGGTGTAGTATCTACATTAGAACAGCTGCCCTCATAAAGATAATATCTTGCAATATCCACATGTGCAGAGTAAAGTGCCGCGCGTTTTGTTTTTGTATCATTAAAAACACTCAGGCAACTTCCATCACTTCTATCATAAGCGCTAATAGCCAAAAGTGTCTGTTCTATGACAGAGTTGAGATAAAGTTCTGCTTGTTCACTAACGTAAGTATTAGAGATATGCTTAGATGATATTGATGCATATTTAAGCACCACAATAAGCATACCACTTATAAGCAGTATCATCATCATTGCTTGCCAAATTCCTATCGCTTTGCGTTTCAAAAGATTGCCTTTTGCTTGCTAATATGAACTGGATTTGAACCTCTTATGCTTCTGTTCATATCAATACTCAAGTGAATCGTATCATTGATATAAGCAGCCTTAAAACCACTCACATCCTCCGCAAGGACAACAACTTTGCCACTACCTCCATCACCACAATAGGTTTGAGACTGATAGGGGTAAAAATCATAAAAAAGAAAGAGTGTATTATTAAAGTTTTTAAAATCACTTGCACTCACACCACAATTGGCAATATCTGAAACATGTTCACCTCGTGTTACCGCAATACCCCCACTGCTTAAATAGTATTTTTCATAAATATAATCAGCAAGAGCACCGATAAAAGTAATCACATTTGAAGTATCTACCTTAAAGTCATATGCTAAATCACTAGAATTTCCATGCCAGCCAAAGGCACCATTACATGCCCCGATATCTTCGGCTCCATCATCAAAAGCACCTGCAAAGACAAGGTTTAAATTGCTTGTATCCAAAGAGGTTTTAATATGAGGCGCACTTAAAGTTTTTGATGCTTTATCACTAGCATTCATATCCACAAAACCATCATACTCACCTTGAAGCATCGCATCATCAGCCAAAGCTAACCACTCAAGGACAACATTATTAGCATCAAGCTCTTCTATAGGATCACAATCACTACTCCCATCATAACCGATAACGCTATTAGGAATGCGGTGATATAACATGCTACTGAGTTGATTGAGTACGATTTGAGACTCCAAGGCGAGATCACTCACTGCTTTGGCTTTTGCCGAACGAATAAAAAGTGCCTCTAAAGCTTTAAAGCTTCCCATCGACAAGATAGAGGCAAGCACTAAGACAAAGATAATCTCGATTAAACTAAATCCTCTACGCATTACCAAGCTCGTTTATTGATTTGAATATGACCTAAATTGGCAGAATCATAAAAAAAACTAGATTTAAAAGATTTTCCAAGACGTTTGTCTGAAGCACTCACACTCACAATAATATGTTTGATATCATCTTCATGTGTCACTACCGTATCAAGAGTATAAGCAATACGTCCTCCTGAAGTGACAATAGAATCACCATGGTAATCATCAATATCATCATAACCTTCTTGCGTCATTGTAACACCTGCACTTACATTATTCAAACAATTACGTGAGCCTTTAAAGCCTCCAACACGATAGCCATCAGCCTTACATGTAAGACCTCCTGCATTAAGGATAGCACCCTCATTATCAATTGTATTTTGATCCCAAGGCAATCTAGCAATACTACGAATAAGTGTTAATGCATTAAAAAGAGCATCTTCTTTGATACTTAACTGGGTAGATTTATTTGAAGCAAAAATAATTTTAGGCACTACAGTAAAAACTATCGCAATAATTACCATAGAAAAAATCATCTCTATAAGTGTGAGACCTCTACGCATTGAATTTAATTCAATTCCATTTTCAATTCATCAATAAAATTTATAAAATCATCCAATGAATCTAAAAAATGAAATAGTTTTTCATTATCGATAGATACATATTCATGTACTAAAAGATTTCTCAAACCAATCATTGCAATCACTTTTTTTGCGGTGGTAATCTGTAAAAATTTATGCTTAAGCAGCAGTTCTACACACTCTCTATAGTTTTTTGGATTTCCAAGATTATAATGAGAAGTTATTTTGCACGATATATCAATAATAATTTGAATAGACTCTAAAAGACCATATCGTATCTCCCACTCATAGCGTTTATTTGAGTGTAAGTCATCTATGCTGACACTATCTTTTATCTCTCTTAATAATAGTATATTCTCTTCAAGATTTTTAAACTTTTCCGTAAGTTCCATTATCTAACCTTTCAAGTAGTTGCTTATCAAACATTTTATACATAGGCTCTATATCAAAATAGTACTGCATTGTATTTGACTTGAAATCTATATATGTATCTCTGTCATTACAAAAAATTATTTGATGAGCATTGATGATATTAAAAGCTAGTTTAGCATCTGTTTTGTATAGATCATTTAAAATAACTAAATCAACTCTTCTTTGGCACTCTTTTTCTAAATCACTTACAAGCATACCAAATTCTAAAATATCTAACTCTCTATCTGTAAAAACTGCTATATCCACATCGCTTAAATTATTGGAACTGTTAGTTGCAAAAGAGCCAAATAATAGAGCAAACACAATCTCTTTATGCTGTTGAAGAACTTTTTGTATATTCATAAATCGATTATATCAAAACCTATCTAAATACCTTAATCCCTTTTTTAATATAATCTCCACGGTCTTTATCTGTAAAATCACTTCCACTAAAACTCCCACTATTGATTTCATTGGCACTATTTTGTACTTTAAAAGTATAATTAAAACAGGGATGGTTTTGACAATCAGAATTTGTAGGGACATAGCTATAATCTTTTGCAAAATCTTTAGGCATGTACCATAACCAAGAGTCAATATCAAGATGAAATACTCTTGTAACTGAGCTACTATGGCTTGTTGCAATATCAGTATTAATAAGACCCGCATTTGGTGTATCAAAGCTAGCACTTACAGATGTATCACTGCTACTTGTAAATTGACTCGTTGTTTCAATGCTATGCGCTTTGATGGTACCAAAATTATTAGCACTATGATCTTCATTTTGATACCAATTGAGAGAGTTTTGTTTCCAAGAACTTGTATTAAGATCATTACGTTTATACACTTCAATGCGTACGGGGTTCACTACATCTTGTGTCACTTTTACATCTTTGGCTAAGAGTCTGCCATAATAAAAAGCAAAACTGCCATCATTAAGCTCACTGTTATTATTGATTACTTTTGCTACAGATGTAGAGGTAATATTAGCCCCTAAACCACTCACACTAAAAGGAGCAATAGGCTCTTCAAAAGAGCGATCAACATTCAAGGCATACGAGGCTTCACCAACACCATCAACAAACTCAGAAGCACTAAGGAGCATTGATTTATCAATATCCCCAAGTGTTGCTCCAGAACTTATAAATGTTGCCCTTATGGCGCTATAGTTCATGTCTAATGCACTATTGCCATTCACAACATTAACATCAAAATCAAGAGAAACATCTTGAGCATAACAACTTGAGTTAAAATCTTTTAGAACTTCATGCTGCTTATTATTAGCTTGAACCTTTACATGTAAGCTCAAATTCATATCATTAACATCAGCCATATAGAGCCAATTAGCTTGGGTACTTGCATTCATATCAGTTGATGTAATATTAAGCTCATAAGGATTTATTGTTATATTAATATCATGGGGCTTTATATAACGTAGCGTATCAATAGTATCATCCTTATCGATATAGGCATACTCACTCCCATCAATTTCTTTGATATTAATATTAAGATATGTTGCAAGAGCAGAAAAGTTTGTATTTAAACTCGGCGTAATACCATTGCTAAAACTATCTGTTGCTATCACAAAAGATTCACTGCCTGAATTGCACTCTGGACGTGTCTCGTTAGCATCAATACGAAAAGAACTTCCCTGAGTCTCATTATAATCAGCTGTATTATTTAAATTCTCATCATAGGCTTTTGCGATAACATTAAAATCTTCTCCTGCATAGTATGGCCCTGTTGCACTTAGATTAAATTGCTTAGGACGGACTGCAAAATTATCACTAGAGGTAGTGCTATTATCTTCACTGCCATCCTTACATGTAACATTAGCCGCCTCAGTATCTTTCCACCATTTTATAGCGATTTTCGTCTCTTTTATAGCATTTGAAACATTGAAACTTATTGTAGAAGTATTTGCATCATTAAAATAACTTTTTATCCAAGAAGAAGGGTTTTCTCCCACTATCTGAGTACAGGTAGTTCCTTTAAATTCTTGATATGCATCATTGCTTGCATTAAGAGATGCAAGTGTAAGACTAAAGTTGGCAGATGCTATTTTTGTAGAGATATTTCTGTCATTAATATCTCTAAAAGTGTCCCATGCATCAAATTTAAATACAGGGTCTTCAGGAATTGCACAAACATTACAGGTACGGGTATTTTTTGCAGCTTTATCGGCATTA
>JAYEPE010000085.1:0-4159 GCA_034723735.1 Campylobacterota bacterium
AAGAAGTCTTAAGCCTTGCACAATCTTTTAAAAGTGTTGATATTAATGACTATCGCGATCGTAAAGATCTTCGTCATCTTCCTTTTTGTACTATCGATCCTGTAACAGCTAAAGATTATGATGATGCTATATATTTTGATGTAGAAAAATCAATACTTTACGTTGCTATCGCCGATGTAAGTGAATATGTTACACCTTTTGGTCCTATTGATGTGGAAGCTATCTATCGTGGTTTTTCTATCTACTTACCACATCGTTCTATTCCCATGTTACCTAGACAACTCAGTGAAACGCTCTGTTCACTACAGCCTCATGTAGATAGACTTGCTTATATCTTTGAGATGCATATCGATAGCGAAACCTTAGAAAACAGACATTCTGAAGTCTATGAAGGTGTCATCCACTCTCAAAGACGTTTTAGCTATGAAGAGATAGATGCACTCTTTGAAAATCACTTACATGTAAAGAAAGATGAGCAAAAAGTTATAAACTATCTTTTTCCGCTGAGAACTCTAACAGATAGACTGAAAATTCAGCGTCTCAAAACAGGCTATGACTTTCGTTCAAAAGAACTTGAGATGCATATCAATGACAATCAAGAGCTTGTATCTACAACTTACGCACAAGAGACCCCTTCACATGCACTCATAGAAGACTGTATGCTTCTTGCCAATAAAGCCGCTGCTGCGATTTATAATCGTGGTGTTTTTCGTATTCATGAGCCACCTTCACAAACAAAACTGCAAAATCTCTATCAAGAACTTGCCGGAATTGGTATTATGGTTGAGCCTAAGGCTTCGATGAAAGAGACAATTACTTCCATACAAGACCAAGCAAGAGAGCGTGATTTAGAGAGTGAGGTCGATACTCTTATCATTAGAGCCCAGATGCGTGCACGCTATGCCCCTGAAAACTCAGGGCATTTTGGTTTAGGTTTTGAGCGCTATACCCATTTCACCTCACCTATTAGACGCTATAGTGATCTTATCGTACATCGACTTATCAAAGCAATTCAAGCTGATAACACCGAAGAAGGCTCTTATGTTTTACGAAATATAGATGCACTCACTATTGCTATTAGTGAAAAAGAGCGTGAATCGGCAGATATTGAGATTTCTTATATGCAACGCAAATTTGCACGTTGGGCATCTTTACATGTAAATGAGACTTTTAAAGCACGTATCTCTACAACTGAACCTTCTTTCAAAGCAGAAATTGATGATACAATTAAAGGAGCTAGCATTGAAATCACCAATGCCCTGCCTATTATGCTTTTTGATGATGTTACAATCAGTATAGATCGTGTAAATCTAGCTACTGCTAGAATCTATGGCAGTGTCATTGAAAAAGTGACATCATGAAACGTCATGAACTTGATAATGCAATAAAAAACCAAAGCATAAGCCATGCGGTAATGCTCTATGGTGAAAGCCATTTTTTAATTGAGCGCTATAGCAGACAACTGATGCAGATTAAAGATGCAAATGTTCTTTCTCTCTACCATGATGAGTATCAAAGTAACTTAGCCAAAGTACACCTTTCACAAGGCTCTCTCTTTGGAGACCAAAATATACTCTTTATTAAAAGTGAAAAGAAAATTCCTAAGGCGGATTTGGATTCACTTATTGCATTATGTCAAAAAAATCCTGATAATTATTTTTTTTATGCCTATTTTGGACCTGATTTTAAAACATCACATAAGGCTTTTAATAAAAAATCTGGTGGAGAACATATACGTTTTTTCAATCCTTACAAAAAAGAGGCCGAAAGTATCATTATGCAAGAGGCTCAGCAACTTGGTATCAATATAGATTTTTATAGTGCAGGGTATCTCTATGAGAGTCAAAACTCTGATTTATCGCTTACATGTAATGAGCTTCATAAACTACGTTTACTTGATAAACCCATCTCTCCAAAAGAGATTGATGAACTGGTTTTTGGTCTTGCTGAAGTAAAAATTGATCAATTTCTTAAAGAACTTATAGAAAAACGTGATTTCAAACCATCTCTACATCATTTACTAGAGAGCGGTGAAGATGAGATACGATTACTTACTAGCATTAGCGCTTATATAACCCAACTCTATCTTTTTAATACTCAAGCTAAGATTCATGGTTTTACAGATTCAGCAGCCATCTTAGGCTATAAACTTCCTCAGTTTATAGAAAAAGAGCGTGCATCACTAGCTATTCGCCTCCCCTCTTGCATCTATAAGCAAGGTTTAACCCTACTGCTATCTTGTGAACTAGAGATGAAATCAAGCAGCCATCATGACAAAAATAGCCTCTTGCTCTCAACTTTATTACGTTTTCAATCGCTTTTGTGATTTTTTAAGTTTTATTTCAGTATAATTCCAAGTTCCTTTCTCTTTGTACATAATTTTATGTATATTTATAGCCAGAAGGGTTACATGGGCACCTTAAGATGCCCAACATTCCAAAAGGAGAATATACTCTATGAGACACTACGAAAACCTCGTAATTGTTAAACCAACATTAACAGAAGAAGAAACTAAAAGCCGCATCGCTGCGATTGAAGATGTTATCACTACAAATGGTGGTGAAATCAAAATTTGTAACGATATGGGTATCCGTAAATTAGCTTACCCAATTGAAAAAAATGCACGTGGTTATTTTTATGTTATCTATTTTACAATGGAACCAAAAAATATCGCTGAAATTGAACGCCGTTACCGTATTAATGAAGATCTTCTTCGTTTCGTAACTATCAAATATGATTCAAAACGTGAAGTCAAAGCATGGAATGATTTAGTTGCAAAAACTGAAAAATTATCTGCTAAACCAGCAGCTGAAGCTGCTCCAGTTGCAGAGGAAAAAGCTCCTGAAGCTACTCCAGCTGTAGAAGAAAAAGCTCCTGAAGCACCAGCAACAGAAGCTTAATTAAGACAAGGAAAACCTATGTTTAACAAAGTCGTACTGGTTGGAAACTTAACTCGTGACATTGAACTACGCTATATTCAAAGTGGTACAGCAATTGCAAATACTGCTATTGCTACAAGTCGTAAGTTTACAAGCAACGGAGAGAAAAAAGAGGAGGTAATGTTTATTGATATTACTTTTTTTGGACGCTCTGGAGAGATAGCTAATCAATACCTTCGCAAAGGAAGTAAAATCCTTGTAGAGGGACGACTTAAATTTGATCAATGGGTTGACCAAAACGGACAAAAACGCTCAAAACACTCTATCAATGTTGAAAACATGCAGATGTTAGACTCTCGTAACAGTGCTCCAGATGGACAAAATACGGGTGGCTATAATGCACCACAACAAAATGGAGGGTATGAGCCTCAGCAAAATTCATCACATCAAGCACCTAGTCAGTATAATGCTCCGCAACAGCCTAGAGAACAGTACAATGCTCCACAGCAAAGTCCTGCTCCACAACAGCAAAAGCCACAGCAAAGTGCTCCTAAGATGCCAGAAAACAATCTTCCAGAGATTGATATAGATGATGATGAAATTCCATTTTAGAAAATAACATATAAGGAAAAACTTATGGCAGAAAGAAGAAAATACAAAAAACGTTATTGTAAATATTGTGAAGCAAAAATTGACTTCATCGATTACAAAGATGTAGCATCATTAAAATACTCATTATCTGAGCGTTATAAAATTATGCCACGTCGTCTTACAGGAAACTGTAAACGTCACCAAGATATGGTAACTATCTCTATCAAACGTGCACGTTCAGCAGCACTAGTACCATACACTGTTACTCGTAAAGAAGTGGTTACAAACCCTTTTGAAAATATGAAATAGCCTTACATCTTCCCCTTTATTTCGGGGATCTGTAAGCTCATACCTCCTCTTTAACAACATCACTTTTCTCAAAAAATTAGTAGCTTTATAATCGCTTTTTAAATACACAGTCCGTTTCTACTATACAACTTTTATTAACAAAAGCTTGCAAAAATATCATGAAATATATATAATATATTAAATCTATATATTTAGGAAGCCTTATGATAATCGGTGTCTCAGAATTACAAAAAAAATAAGTATTTTTAAAGAAAAGAAAGAAAAGGGTCGGGTTATAACTATAACTTTATCTCAAAACTTAAATGCTGCACATGCTAGAAGCTTAGACATGACACTTATAACAAATAATACTAAAGAATTTATTAGAGTTGAAAATCTTG
>JAYEPE010000086.1:0-4135 GCA_034723735.1 Campylobacterota bacterium
TAAGGAATTGAAAATTTGCTTGAGGTGCGACATCGGGAGTAATATCAAAATTTGTAGGGAGTGATACTGCCTTGGTTATCGAAAATAAAAAAAATAGAATAAACAGTGATTTCATAAAGTGCCTTTACTTACATGTAAAAACACTCTACAGGAGGAGAGAGTGTTTTTTTAGGAGTTAGTATTAAAAAATTAGAATGCAGCACCAAGAGTAAATGTGACATTTCTAGGTGCACCAACAAAGTATGTTGATCCACCAATATTATCACCAAAGGCACCTGCAGTTGCAAGATAATCAGCATCGAAAGCATTGTTAACATTTAGCATCAAGTTAATATTTTTAACTGCCATCTCTTTGAGCTCTTTGTTGTAACCGATATAGAAGTTTGTGATCGTATAATCTTCAATCTCTTCTTTATTGTCACGAGTTCCGTAAATATCGCTGTTTTGTTTGAGGTTTGCACCAAAAAGATATCCATTTTGTTTATAGTCAAGCGCAAGTGTTGCCATATGTTTTGGTAAGAACGGGACACTGTTTCCTGAGATATCAAGATCACCGACATTGTCTTTATATGTTGAATCATTATAAGTATAAGTTGCAGAAAGTTTCCAAGCACTGCTGAGCATATAAAGACCGCTTAGCTCAAGACCTTTTGACTCTACACCGCCAACATTTTTAGCATACGATTGACCCACATCAAAGATATCTCCTGGAGATGCTGTGATATTTTCAATTTTATTACGATAATCAACATAATACACTGTAGCTGTCAAGGCTGTATCTTGACTATTAAAACGATACCCTAAATCAATATTTGTTGACTCTTCTTCTTCAATATCTGGATCATAATCTGTACCTGTGTAGATACTGTCTGGAAGTTGTGCTGAGTTCATTGCAAAACTTGTAAAAATTTGATTTTGATGATTTAGTTTATAAGTGATACCAAGTTGTGGCAAAAATGGAGCACTTGACTCTTTTGCACCTTGTGAATTTGCACTATTTTGAACATCAGTATATTCAACTGAAGTGATTTGTGTTTTACCACCTAAATCAATTGTCAAGGCATCATCTAAGAAGTTTAATTTTCCTTGCAGATAAGCCATCATAGATGTAGTATCAAATTTTCTATTAAAGTTTTCAAAGTAAGGTGTTTTATCATAAGTCCAACCTGTATCTTTGTCTTTTATGTTATACCAATAACGTTTATTTTCACGCTCACCACTCTCTAACCAAGCACCCGCTAGAATTTCATGATCACCTAGAGGCATATCCCAATTAAGTGTCATACCATAGCGTTTTGTAAAGTACTCCGATTGACGAAATGACTGCTCTTCATAGTTTTTGCTGCCATCAGCCAGTAATACATAGTTTGGAGCCCAGTTTCCTGTACCTGATTGGTCATGGTAATATGGAGTTACTTTAAGTTGACTCTCATCGATATCAGCTCTAACATTCATACTTATAAGCATATCTGTACGTGCATTTTGCCATGTATCCCAATTGTAAGCATTGGCTGCTGTTTGCGCCGCTTTATCATCTAAAGTTACCCAATTATCATTTAAACCAAAATCACGACCATATTTATCATAATCAGCTTTGCTAATATCTAAGTAGTCATGATCTTGACGGTCATTCCATGAAACATTCAATTGCATATCAACACCACCAAGTTGTGTCATGATTTTTGCATCAAGATGTTGTCGTTTAAGCTCACCCTCATTTTTCCATTTATTAGTTGTTGTTTCTGAAAAGCTTAAGTATGCACGACTGTCTTTTGCAAATTCACCTGTATCAATACGGCTAAAAAGACGATTTGATCCAAAAGAACCTGTTGTTGTAGATGCTTGAATAGATGTTTGGCTTGATGGTAAAGCTGTTACATAATCAATTGTTCCCCCTAAAGCAGATGCAGAAGGCGTAGCTAATGACCCAGAACCTTGAAAAACAACTACAGAAGAGAGGTTTTCATTTTCAACAAAACGGTTTACAGGAGCACCACCGGCGGTTGCAGAAGAACCTAGGGGCACACCATCTACTAAAAATGCAATTTGACCTTTTGTAAAACCACGCATGTTTACTTGGTTTGCATATTCATACAGACCAAATGAACTTCCAGATGTTACATATACACCAGCAATATTGTTTAAAAGATTCAAAGGATTTTGAACACTTGTAGAAGTTTCGATACGACTAGTATCTACAATGTTATTAGCATGTGATTCTGTATTGCCTACAATAGATACTGCATCTAAATTTTCAACACTCTCTGCTGCAAAAACACTTAATACAGTAGCTAAGGATAACGCGATTGTTCTTTTCATTCTTCTCTCCAAAATTTAATTTGGGGAATAATATCTTGCTTGCATTACTACTTTATTACTCAATTATTTCATTTAGAACATAGATGAGTTGCAAATTGGTTACGAGAGTACTTAGAAGATTTATATCTTTGAAGATTTTTCGTTTACACTCTCTTTCCTTGCAAATATCAAAGTCTTTAATCTCAAAAATAGTAAAAAGTGGAGATTCACTCACTTTATTGGTCTCCTCGTACTTGTTATAACTTTGGTTCAAGTTCTAGATTTTGCACTCTATTAAAGTGCTTAATGTTATTGCTAATTAAAGTACAATCATTTTCTATAGCTATACTAGCAATCATTAAGTCCATGTCAGCAATTATATTACCATTCTTTTTCAACCTTGCTTTTTCTTTTGCAAAGATAAGACTTGATGTTTGAGTGAATTCTAATACTTTGAAATTATCTAAAAAAGGCTCTATTACTTTTAAATTTTGATTTATTTTAGAAGAGTTGTAAGCACCATAAATTAATTCGGTATAATTTATTCTTGAAATATACAAATCATCTATTGGAATTTGTGAGAGTTTTCCAACAACTTCTTGTTTTCCTTTTAAAAAGTATATTAATATATCACTATCAATTAAATATTTTTTCATCAAAGGTCTAACTCAAAGTTTTTTGAATTTTTATCATCTGCAATACTTTGCAATATATTGTCAGCATCGTTATTTTTTAGTTTACCTGCAAACTGTAATAATTGGTTTTGCTTTAAATTATTTTGTTTTGAAAAAAAGCTTATAGCCTTTTCTATAACTTCCGTTTTTGTTGTATGTAGTTCTTCTGCTAATTGGTTTAGCGTAACAATGGCACTTTCTTCCAAGCGTAGATTTACTGCTCTTTTCATGACAACTCCTTTGTCTTTACGATATTATACATTATTAATATATATTTGTAAAGATAATTAGTTTCAAATGATTAGGTTATAACGGTTGAAGATAGTCAATAAATTGCCACTAAGTATCAAAGTCTTTAATCTCAAAAATAGTAAAAAGTGGAGATTCACTCACTGAGGGGTGAATTGCCATACCATTGTTAATAAACAACTGCAGCACTTTTCAAGGTAAACAATATTATTTACTTTAGTAAAAGATCATGATATAATTATATTATTTACTTTAGTAAACTAATTTAAGGACTATATATGAAATCTCCATTTATATATCAAGAGTATGCTAGTGATAAAACATTTTTTGGTAGAGCATACGAATTAAAAAAAATATTTTCAATTACAAAAACTTCAAACAACTTACTTCTTTACTCACTTAGAAGATTTGGCAAAAGTTCATTGTTAAAAGAGTATATGAGGCTAGATAAGGAGAGTTTATCTATCTATGTAGATATTTATGAGATTACATCGGAAAAAGACTTTGTTAACCTTTTATTAAGAGCGATATCTGAGGCACAAACAGGAAGTATCACTAAGGTGTTAGCAAAAATGTCACAGATGTTTAGTAGAGCAACTTTTGAAGTGGTCTTTGATGCAACAAGTGGAAAAACCAACATATCACCAGCAATAAAAAATTTGAGCTTTACAGATGCTATGCAAGATATTTTTAATGCTTTATTTAAGATGAGTGAAAGTAGAAAAATAGTTTTAATTATTGATGAGTTTCAGCAAATATCTCTAATAAAAAATGTAAAAATAGATGCTGTTCTAAGAAAATATATGCAAGAACAAAAAAATATTTCATACATATTTTTAGGAAGTAAAAGGCACACTTTGACTGAATTATTTAAATATAAAGCACCTCTTTATGAGATGGCAACACATTTTGAG
>JAYEPE010000087.1:0-4135 GCA_034723735.1 Campylobacterota bacterium
TGAATTTACAGAGAAATACTCTTTAAATAGAACAGATATTATTATAGAGTCCATTAAGTCATATATCGCAGAACAAGAGGCACAGGAGTTTTATAAAAGCTTTGATGCATCGTGCAAAGAGTTAAGAGAGGTTTTAGATGACCCTAAAAAGGCAGATGAGCTACAGACCATAGAAGAGTTTCTTGATGAGCTTTGAGATTAAGCCAGTAGCTGGGTTTAGAAAAGATTTTAAACTATTATCAAAAAAATATAAAAAATTAGATGATGATGTAAAAAAAGTTATATTGGAGTTAAAAGAAAACCCAAAAGCAGGCAGTGATCTAGGGTATAATTGTTATAAAATTAGAATGGCAAACTCTTCTGCATCAACAGGAAAGAGCGGAGGTTTCAGACTTATCTACTATTTTATAGATGAGCAAAACAATCTCTATCTTATGAATATCTACTCTAAAACTAAAAAAGAAAATATATCTGAAAATGAACTACTAGAACTTTTAAAAATCAATGGCTTAGATAAATGAGCGAATACTCAAAAGAGTTCTGGAAGTTGGTTCATAAACATTTAAATGACTATAAGACTAAAGAAGAAACAATTAGAGTTTTTGAAAAATTGATTTAAGAAAAAATATTTGCGAACTAAAGTGAGTAGATAAGAGCTATAAAGCCCTTAACTAAGAGTTTGTACTTATTGAGCTACAGCTACTTCTACAGCAGTTGATTCCCAAATACCGTGTTTTGTACAGTAACCATGAGCTACTAAATTAAGTTTTTTACCCATTGGGCGGATTGTGAAAGTTACTTCACAGTGAGATTTTTCATTTCCTAAAGTTCCTGGAACAAAAGTAGCAGAAGCTAATTTAGTTTCACCATTGAAAAGAGTGATACTTTCGATATAGTGATCGAAATCATCTGGGTGAGTATATTCGTTACCCATTTTAACGTTTACTTTTAAAGTTTCGCCTTTTTTAGCTTCGCCCTCAACAGTAATAAATGGTGAGTGACGGTCAATTAAATCTTTCTTAGCTTCACGTTCTACAGAGTCGATATCGACGTATTTGTTAATCTTTGGCATATTATTTTCCTTTGGATTGTTTTATGTGAGAGAATTGTAACCTTATAAACTTTAGAATAAAACTAAAGAAGATAAAAATTGTCTTATTTAAGAATTTATTAAGAAAAGAACTAAAAGCACTTTTTCGGTAAAATCACGAAAACTATACTTTAGGTCATAAAATGTTACAAGCTTTACTTATCGAAATTGGCGTAGAAGAGCTACCTGCTGTTCCCCTTTTAAAAGAATTAAATAATATTGAAAAGAAATGGGCAAAAGTTCTTGAAGAGAATGCACTTTTGTGTGAATTTGAGTTTTACTATACGCCACGTCGTTTAGTATTATGGCATAGAGAATTTCCATTAACACAAGCAGATAGTGTTGAAGAGATGTTTGGTGCACCGATAGCAGTTGCATACAAAGATGGTGAGCCTACAAAAGCGGCTGAAGGTTTTGCGCGTAAATGTGGTGTGGGTCTTGATGAGATAGCTCGCGCTGAAAAAGGTGGCAAAGAAGTTCTCTATTTTAAACGTGAGATTAAGGGGCAAGAGAGCGCAACACTGCTAAATGAGATGATTAGCTCATGGATTAAATCACTCTCTTTTGGTAAAAGTATGCGTTGGGGAAGTGCAAGTGAGAGTTTTATCCGCCCTATACGTTGGCTTAATGTTATGCTAGGTGATACGAGAGTAGAAGCAGAATTATTTGGTGTTAAGTCTGCTAAAAGCACTTATGTTCATCGTATGGCAAGTTTTGAAGCTATTGATGTTTCTGATGCCCACCGTTATTTTGAGATTTTAAATGAAGGTGCGGTAACACTTTTTCAAGATGATAGACGTTTGAAGATTTTGAATGATTTTGCAGCACTGAGTCACTCTGATGGTTTTGATATAGAAGTTGATGAGGACTTACTTGAAGAAGTTGTGGCTATCACAGAACACCCAACAGCACTACTTGGTAACTTTGATGAAGAGTTTTTACGCCTTCCTCCTGAAGTGATTATCACCTCTATGAAAGAGCATCAACGTTATTTTCCTGTTTTTAAAGATGGCAAATTGGTCAATAAATTTGTAGTTGTGACAAATGCCTTAGCAGATGATTACTCAAAAGTGATTGAGGGAAATGAGCGTGTATTACGTCCACGTCTTGCTGATGGGCTTTTCTTTTATGATAATGATTTGAATAATGGATTAAGTGTTGCAGGACTTGAAAAAGTTGTCTTTATGAAAGGCTTAGGCTCTTTAAGTGATAAGATAGCTCGTGAACAGATTATTGCAGCGAATTTATTTCAACGTTATTCAAAGCAGATTTGTGCTCAAAACGCTAAAACTGTAGAAGAAAACAGAACGCTTCTAACACAGTCTGTAGCCTTAGCCAAAGCAGACCTTATGAGTGAGATGGTTTATGAGTTTACAGAGCTTCAGGGGCTTATGGGGTACTACTACGCTTCACAACTAGGTGAAGCTGATGAAGTAGCCCTTGCTATAAAAGAGCAGTATCTTCCCTCCGGCGAAGAGAGTGAACTTCCTTCTACTGTTTTAAGTGCTATAGTAGCGATGTCAATCAAGCTAGATACTCTCTTAGGACTCTTTAGCATCAATCAAATTCCAACAGGTTCACGTGACCCTTTTGCACTGCGTCGTGCGGTCAATGGAATCATTCGTATCTCAAAAGAGCATAATTTAGAATTTGATATCGTAAGTGTTATTCGTGATTTAGGAGATAACTATGATGATATTGATTATACAAAACTTGATAGCTTTATTATAGAACGTATAAACCAATTTTATGATGTTAACCCTTCTATCATTAAAGCTGTTCTTAGCTCAGGGGAACGTGAACTTTTAGAGCTTCATAAAAAAGTAGCCGCAGTAAATACCATAGCCACGAGTGAAAGCTTCACAAGTGTCTTTTCAACCTTTAAACGTGTTGCAAATATCACAAAAGACTTTGATGTAAGCCAAGCCTTACATGTAAAGAGTGGACTCCTAGAAGAAGAGGCTGAAAAGGCACTATATGAGGCCTTTGAGAAAGTTAATACTAATCAATATGAAACCTATGAAGCACGCCTAGATGCGCTCTTTTCACTAAAGCCACAACTCGATACATTTTTCAATGATGTTATGGTGAATGCCCAAGATGAATCGATTAAAATGAATCGTAAATCTTTAGTCGGTTCTATTTACAAAGCCCTTTTAGAGATTGCAGATATCAAAGAAATCAGTGTTTGATATTGCCATTATCGGTGCGGGCATCAACGGCTCAGCACTGGCATATTTTTTAGCCAAAGCAGGAAAAAAAGTAGCTATTTTTGATGGTGGTGGTATCGCCTCAGGTGGCAGTGGCGCAGCAGGTGCTTTTATCTCTCCTAAGATTGCCAAAGGTGGTGATTTAAAAGCCATAAGTGATGAAGCTTTTGAATTTTCGCTAGATTTTTATAATAAAAACTTTCCTGAGTATATTACAAATTCTCCCTTATTGCACCTTGCAAAACAGTCAAATGAAAATGAAAAAGTACGTCATTTTAAAGAGCATACAGCCTTACATGTAAGCAATCCTGATGAGGCATTATTAAATAGATTGAAGCCTGCATGTAAAGATTTTGAAGCACTCTATTTAAATAAAAGTGCTGTAGTAGAAGCGAAAGGTGTTTGTGAAGCTTTAGTTCATGATGCTAAGCTTATAAACGAAGAAGTAAATGCTCTTACATGTAAGGATGCTGCTTGGCATATAAATCAACATAAAGCCCTACATGTAATCCTAGCAACAGGAGCTTATAAGAAGATTTTAGATTTAGGATATATCAATTTACGAGGCGTTTGGGGACATCGGATAGATATAAAAACATCAACAACTATCCCCGTAAATATTCACCAATATGTTTCAATTTCTGCATCAAAAGATAACAAGGCTGCTATAGGAGCAACCCATAATGTTCACTATCATCCTCAAAAAAATAGTGAAACTTATGATATCGAAGCAGGGCGAGCCGAACTTTTAGAAAAAGCATCGCAAACTATAGAGCTTAAAGATATTGAGATTGTAAAAGACTACACAGGATTACGCTCAGGCTCAAATGACTAT
>JAYEPE010000088.1:0-4134 GCA_034723735.1 Campylobacterota bacterium
CTAGAAAAACTTTCTAAAATTGCTATGATTAATAAAAATTTAGAGATTAAAAACTTAGTATAATTAATTCTAAGCTACATGAAGGACATTAAACAACTCGTGCTTAATGTCCTTTATTGTTTGGATATTCTTGCTCAGTTTTACAAAAATCTTCCCCAAGAACACAACAGCCATTGCTAACACCAATCATCTTCAAAGCTCCATCAAATGCCCAATAGTGTTTGTAACTACCATCTCTAAGAATTTTGAATGTTTCTACTAAATCTTGCGCATCACCTGCGACTTCAATATATTCATCCAAGTCATTAACATCTGTAACTTCAACCATGCATGCAACTTCTAAGGCATCTTTTTTAGACATAATGCCCTTAGCATAAAGCGTATCATAGAGTGATTGTACAGCAGGAACTGCATATTTTCCAACTGGCATACTTAGAAGTTCATCTTTAGAATAATTGACTGTAAAATCCGCTAAATTAGTAATATTGATATCATATTTCTCAACCAAGTCTTTGACAAGATTCATATGTACAATTTCGGACTTTGTTGCGATATTGACAAATTGATTTGCAGGATGGACTTTGTTCAGTTCTAAGTAAATTTCATATGCCAATTTTTCTTCATGCCACATATAGGCAAGTGCATGTTTTTGCGCATCATTTAAATCACTTGCTGGATACTCTTCAAGTTCTACACTCGGGGACGTTCCTCCTCCATTTGCATTACCTTGATTTTTAGGAGTTGATTGACCACCTGAATCACAAGCCGTTATCGTTAGTGCTATTAAAAGTGCCATAAGCACATTTGTGTATCCTCTCATTTAATACCCTCATTTTTTTTAGATGTAACATAGTAAACAATAAGTGTTAGCGGAGTGTTAAGAGAAACTTTTTTACTTTGTGAGGTGTTGTTATTAGCGTATGTATTCCCATCGAGACGATGGGAACGAGCGAAAATCAAAATTTAGAAACTATGGTGTAATAGTAATTAAATCACCTAGCCATTTTTGAGCTAAAGATTGCATAATACCTGATGCTTTTATACGTGCTAGAAAGTTTTGAGTCCAGTTAATCATATGTGCATCATCACCTTTGAGCGCGATACCAATTGGATCGTATGTTAATGTTGAAAAGAGAGGCACAAATTCCGCCTCTGGTTTTGATTTTAAAATAAGTGCACACGTTGGATATTCTGATAACATAGAATTTACTTTACCTTCTTCTACAAGTTTTGCACCATCAAAATCATCTTTTACAGTTACAATCTTAACTTTAGGCATAAGTACTTTAACAAAAGTCTCACTTGTTGAACCTTCTAAAACAGCGATACTATCAATAAGTTTGATGTTATTTAATGTAGCTAAAGCAGGGTTTTTAGATAAAAAACACTTTCCAGAAATAAAATAAGGACCTACAAAGGCAACTTGAGTATTACGCTCTGGTGTCATAGTGATATTTGAGATAGCAATATCTACTTTTCCATCTTCTACAGCGTCAAGAAGCTTGTTAAATGCGATAACCTTAATCTCTAGTTTAACGCCCATAGCCTGAGCCATCATGTTAGCAAGATCAATATCAAAACCTGCTGCGCCTCCACTTTTAAGTGCTCTTGTCATCGGAGCCATACCACCAGATGTACCTAAGACAAGCTTACCATGTCTTTGAATATCTTTTAGAGTTGAGCCAGCATTCAATGTGCTAAAAGCCATCATTATTGTTAGAGTAATGAGAGCCGCTATTTTACGAAATATCATTTTTTTCCTTTGTGTTCAAAATTGCAAAAAAATTATAGGTAAGAAATACTTAATTTGGATACTTATTTTCTGTTTTACAATAGTTTTCACCAAGAACGCAACAGCCATTGCTAACGCCAATCATCTTTAAAGTTCCATCAATGGCAAAGGTGGCTCGAATTTAAATCCGGGGAATTTGAACACATTGTCGTTTCATTTTGCATTAATATAAAAATCCAAATAACCAAAGTGCAACTTTATTGCCAATTCCAACTTCTAAATCATCGCTCACTACATATGAATCTTGTACATCTCTGATTTGATTGAAGCCCTTATTTTTTCCACCTACTTCAAAAGTGTATCTTTCTTCACAATAAAAGTCTCCTTGTTTACTAGCGAAAACACCTTCATCATTTAATGATTGTCTATTTTTATAATAATTATCTACTTGATTTACAAAAAATGTCTCTCTTAGATTTCCTATATTTGGCTCTTTTGTGTACATCAAGTTTGGATTTGCTAAAAATATCTTTTCAGGTTTATCAAATGCTTTCATACTTAATGAGTTTTGCATTAAAAGTTTAATGAGACCTGCATCATCAAGTTTTGCAAGATAATCTTTTAATGTTCTATCATCTCTTATATCTGTTGCTTTTTTAAGCTCACTCATTTTTAGCTCAAACGGTACACTTTTTATTATAACCGATAAAAGCATCTTGATTTTTTTCACACTATTGCCATTTAGTTTTGGATAGATGTTCAATAAATCACTCTCTATTGAAACATTAATATTTTGTTGTAGCGTTTGAAAAAACAGAACTTCATTTGGCATAGATAAAAAATAGGGATAATATCCATGTTTTAGATAATCTTTAAAAAGAGGTATAATTTTTTTATCATTTTGCTCTATTGTAGTTTTTATATTTGTAGCTATTTCAATATGTTTATGTAAAATATCTTCCAATGAAATCGCATCAAATTTATACCCATGATGAAGTTCCAAGAACTCTCTAAAACTCATTCCAACCATATTATAAACAATTGCCCGTCTGCTTAAATCATGACTACCTCTGTTTATTTGTAAGGCGGAACTCCCAGTAGCAACTATCTTTAACTTATCAAATCTATCATAGATATTTTTAAGTTCAGCAGACCAATTTTCGTATTTATGAATTTCATCAAAACAGAGAAGCCTACCACCATTTAAGACAAACTCTTCTGCAATTTGTGTCATTGTATATTGCGAACTGTTTTCAATGTCATCAAGATTTACGTATAGAGCTTCATGGTCTTTATAGTTTTCACTTATGTATTGAGCTACAGTTGTAGTTTTGCCAATACCTCTAGAACCTATGATAATTGATAATCTATGCTCTAGTTTTTTGCTTGTTATAAAATATCTTTTATACTCTAGGTTATTAATATTGATAAAATCTCTACTCTTTATAAAAAGTTTTTCTAGCACAAGAGATCCTTTGAATGTTTTATAATCCTATTATATTATAAATTTGTATGTAATGCAATACATCTTTTGAAGAAGGTGCGGACGATTCATTCTGAAATAAGATTGCCACGTCATTGCGAATATTAATACTCAATGTCTCTTATTTTCGTCAAAGTACAATCTAATTTTAGATACTTTCTATAACAGATGTAGCTTCTTCTTTATGTTTTCTATCATTAATAATATCTTTGAATTTTTTAGCATTCCAAGACATTATACTTTTTGTATTTTCACCTTTGTATGATGTTTCAAAAATTAATTCTTCACAATACCCAAGACCTGCTAGCCTTCCAATTCCCCTAAACCCTCTTTCGTTTTCTCTATCTTTATTTGATAATGCAATGTTTCCCAAAATGGAATAAACTTCATTTTTTTTAATTCCTGTAGCATCATCATAAATTTCTATAGTTTTTGTAATTTGATTTATATTTATATGTAGCACCGACCCCTTAGCACAAACATTAGCAGAGCTTTCGCAAGCTTAAAAAGTAACTAAGGCTAGAAAGTTAGCCTTAGCAGAAAAATTATCAGCGTTTAGTGTAAAATATATTTATAATTTTGTTGAGTGTAATTTAATAAGCTAGCTCTCTTAGTATTTCTGGATGGTAGTTTACAACATTAAGCAAAACCTTAGCCGGACCTTCTGGTTCTCGTCTTCCTTGTTCCCAATTTCTAAGAGTATAAACACTAATATTCATTAAATTTGCAAACTGTTCTTGAGTTAAATCTAGCTTTCTTCTAATAACTTTAGGGTTAGGATTTTTTAAAAACACCCTATTAGGACTACTTTTACCATCCATTATAGATTTTGTTTCTTCTACACTCTCTAGGAGTTCATCAAACATTTTAGTTTCCATAATTATTTTCCTAAAAACTTTTTTCTAAGTAGTTTAATCTG
>JAYEPE010000089.1:0-1926 GCA_034723735.1 Campylobacterota bacterium
GGTGCTATTATGAAGCCAAGTAGTGGTTTGCTTGAAGTTGATGGTGAAAATATCGTAAGTTTAAGTGATTTTCATCTCTCAGAGTATAGAGCATATAGTATTGGATTTGTTACACAATCGTTTCATCTTTTTGATATGCTAAGTGTAAAAGAGAATGTAATCGCGCCACTTCTTTTAAATAACTTAACTCAAAAAGAGATGCTTGAATTAACTGAAAAAGCGATGTTAAAAGCTGAGATTTTGCATAAATCAAATCAAGTTGTATCAACGCTTTCTGGTGGAGAGAAGCAGAGGTGTATGATAGCAAGAGCCTTAGTAAATAATCCAAAAATAATCCTTTGTGATGAGCCAACAGCAAACCTAGATAAACAAAATAGCCTAAAGTTTATAGAGATTGTAAAACAGCTTAAAGAGAGTGGAAAAACCATAGTGATAGCTACCCATGATCCCTTAATTAGTGAATTAGAATTAGTTGATAAGATTATTAGAATAGATGAGGGAAAAATTGAGTAGTATATTTCTCTCTCCTGAAATCTTTATAGAACTATTTTTAGAGTTTTTATTGCTTTTAGTTTTGACATTCACACTTTTTCAAACTTTTTTTATTCTAAGATATTTTAAGCAAGGCTCAACTACAGAGCTTCAGTATAAATTGGAGAAAAAATCTTATTTAGTTGGGGTGGCAATTTCTGTAGTTTTAATTTTTAAAATCATACTTGTCGCATTTTTTACATACTCTTTAGATGAACTCTCTTTTATTGTTCCAGGAGCAATGTGTGTGGCTGGAGTTATAAGTTCAAATGACTATGGAGAACCACTTTTACTTCTAAAGTTAGCAATATTACTTTTTGCATCCTTGTGGCTTCTCGTAAACAGGGCTGATACTAATGCAAAAAAAAGTCTGTATTTTAAAAAAAAGATGTGGTTTTTTATAGTTTTATATATTTTTATACTGATAGAGTTTCTCTTGTCTTTGAAATTTTTTACTCTCATAGAGACTCAAAATCCAGTTTTATGCTGCTCTGTGATCTTTAGAGAGATAGATAACCCTGTACCTTTTAATCTCTCTTCATTTGAATTATTGGCACTTTTTTATACTCTTTATATTAGCGTTATGGCATGTGCATATCAAAAACAGAAGCTAGCTTTACTTGTATCTAGTATTGTATTTACATACATCTCATATTATGCAATCGTTTACTTTTTTGGCACCTATATTTATGAACTACCAACTCATAAATGTCCATTTTGTATGTTACAAAAAGAGTATTTTTATATAGGGTATTTTATTTATATAACGCTGTTTTTGGGTGTTTATTACACCTTTGCAGCACAATTTGAATTTATGAGAAATAGCTTTAAAAAAGTAATTTTATTTTTCACTATCTTCGTTTTGACACTTTCTGCCTACTTCCTTATATACATTATTAGAAATGGTGTTATTTTATAAAAAATACAGTTTTGGTGATGTAAAATGGATTTTATAAAAAAAGGAGTTCTTATGATTGTAAAATTAGGATTAAGTGTGCTTGCTGTTGGATTATTGGTTAGTTCGTTATCAGCGACTAGCGATATGAGTAAGTGGTTAAGACCAGCAGAGGTTCCTCAACCAAAAGACAATAAATTAACGCCAGAGCGTATAGAGCTTGGTAAATTACTGTATTTCGATACAAGATTATCTAGTTCTGGAGAAATCTCTTGTGCAACTTGTCACCACCCTAAGCAAGGATGGACAGATTTAGTGCCAACTTCAAAAGCTGTTGGACATGAGGGTAGAACAGGACCAAGAAACTCTCCAGCATGATGGGTTTAACTTTTCTGATGGAAGTTTTCACAATATCGGTTTAAATGATGGTGAACTTAGCGGTAAGGAGTTAGGTAGATATCTTGTTAAAAGAAGAGGTGGATGGTATGGTGTAATGAAAA
>JAYEPE010000089.1:2026-4107 GCA_034723735.1 Campylobacterota bacterium
CATGATGGGTTTAACTTTTCTGATGGAAGTTTTCACAATATCGGTTTAAATGATGGTGAACTTAGCGGTAAGGAGTTAGGTAGATATCTTGTTAAAAGAAGAGGTGGATGGTATGGTGTAATGAAAACACCAACACTTCGTGATATTACAAAATCATACCCATACATGCATGATGGTAGTGTAAAAACACTTGAAGAAGCTACGGCAATCTGTTCTGGTGGCGGACGCTATGAGCATAATGTTAAAAATAAATCTCTTTCAATGGTAGATAGAAATTTAAATCAAACAGAGATAGCCCAGATTGTTTCATTTATGAAGACTTTAACTGGTCCAGATATGAAACTTAAAATACCAACAAAATTCCCACAATAACACAAGGATACAAGATATGAAAAATATATTATTAGCACTATTAGTAACTACAGGACTCTTTGGAGCAAATCATGTGATTGACCAAAAAGGTAAGACATTTATTCCACATGCCCTAAGTGTTGCAGTTGGTGATACTATCACTTTTAAAAACTCTGATCCATTTGCGCATAACGCATATACTGATGATGAAGCAAATGAGTTTGACATTGGAATGCAATCACCTGGAAAAGATGTAAAAGTTACTGTAAAAGCAGCAGCAGTATTTAATGTTGAGTGTGCAATCCATCCAAATATGCTTTTAGAAGTCACGGCTAAATAGTACATTGAAATATCTACTTATAGTAGCTTTTTTAAGCTCTTTGGTTTACTCATCTGATGCTAAATTTGAGATGGGTAAAAAGATATATGAAAGTGCTTGTATATCTTGTCATGGAGTAGATGGTACTTCTGATACCAATATGAAACTGATTGTAGAACCAAGAGCTTTAAGCAAAACAGTATTAACGCAGGAGCAGAGTTATCATATTATTAAAGATGGCTCTCACTATTGGGGTTCAGCTGCAGATATGATGCCAGCATTTAAGCATGTCTATTTGGAAAGAGAGCTTCGTAGTGTGGCTTACTATATAACAAAAGCTTTTCATCCAAATGTACAAAAAAAGATAGATGAACTCTATACTCAGAGTGATGTTATCCCAGAAGCTAAAAAGTCAAAAATGCTTAAGCGTGGTAAAAAAATATATAAAAGAAACTGCAGCTGGTGTCATGGAGTTGAAGCAAAAGGTGATGGTGAAGCGAGTAGAAACCCTGAGCTTTCAATCTTTCCTTATGACTTAACAAAGACTCTTTTGACTGATAAACAGATGTTTTTATATATCAAATATGGTGGAAAATATTGGGGTACTCATAAAGATGATATGCCAAGTTGGTCAAGAAAATATGATGATTTTACTATAAAATCAGTAGTGAGATATATAGAAGAAACATTTAGGAATCAAGATGAAAATAGGTAGAAAAATATTAATACTATTATCAATGTTTTTAATTGCTTCAAATCTTTTTGCAGATATAAAAGATAAAAGCTTTCAAAATGGTAAGGCTATTTATGAGAGTACATGTATTAGTTGTCATGGCTTAGATGGTGGAACAAACTTAGATATAAAGCTTGTTGTAAAGCCAAGAAAACTAAATCAAACTATTTTGACAAAAGAACAGTCTTTTGAAATTATCAAAGAGGGTGCTCACCATTGGGGTGCTCATGCCGACATAATGCCCGCTTTTAAATATGTTTATAGCGATGAAGAGATAGATGATGTAGCACTTTATATAACTAAGGCATTTAATGCAAGTAGGGATGAAAAGGTATCTAAACTCTTAAAAGAATCAGACACTATCTCAAAAGAAGATGAGAAAAAGATGCTGCAAACAGGTGAAAAAATATTTAAAAGAAACTGTAGCATGTGTCATGGTATTACAGGAGATGGTCAAAGTGAGTTCGTTGAAAAGTCAAAGGGTTCAAAAAACTTTATATTTCCATATAATTTAACAAGAACTCTCTTAAATGAAAATCAAATTTTCCTTTATGCAAAATTTGGTGGTCATTTTTGGGGAACTGATAAAACCGATATGCCATCATGGAAAAGAAAATACAGTGACTTTAAATTAAAGTCAGTTGCCAAATATGTAAATGAGAAGATTAAGAAAATCAA
>JAYEPE010000090.1:0-4097 GCA_034723735.1 Campylobacterota bacterium
TGTAGATATAATTTTTACAATAAAATCTGGAAATATTTATCATATACCTGAAAATTTTTAAAGTATTTTTTGCTCTTATAGAGCTAAAAAGAGAGGGGAGCGTTAAGCCTAGAATGGCTTAACAACCACCATAGCAACAATAGCTAAAAGTAAAATTGTCGGGACTTCATTATAAAATCTAAAAAACTTTCCACTTTTATTACATGCATCACGCTCTAGTTTCTTACGTATCATTCCTAGTGAAAAGAAATAGACAATTAAAATTACTAAAAATGCTAACTTTGCATGAAACCAACCACCTGTTGAGAAGATATTAACAGGGTAGAGATAGATAAGTCCTATACCAGAAAGAAGTGTAGCCCAAAATGCTGGGACACCAATATATTGATAAAGTTTATATTCCATTACTTTAGCAACTTCAATAAAACCAGTATTTTCAGCATTTTCAGCATGATAAACATAGAGACGAGGCAGATAGAAAAGCACTGCAAACCAAGAAACCATTGAGATGATATGAAACCATATAAGCCATTCATACATAATTGTTATCCTTTAAAAATTTGTTTCGATGTGGAGCATATTATAGTTTGATCCACCACGACTTACACCATTAATCATTCCATAAATTCCAGAGCGATGTTTGAGTGTATAGCCTAAATATGTAAGTTCTAATGCCTTTACATGTAAGAGTTTTCCAATATCAAAATCGACACTGACTTCGAGGTAATTAAGAATATTGGAATTACTGTCTTCATTTTCTTCAGCTTCTATTTGCTCAACAATAGGGATATCAAAGGCATAAGAAACTCCCTCTGCTACACCAAAACGAATACGTTGATTATAAAAATCAAGATTATAATAGAGTTTGAGATAAAGTGTTGTCTCAAAAAAATCATCTTGATAGTCATTTTCTAAAAAACGACAGAGTCCACCTTTGATATAAATATCAAAAGGTGCTTCAAATCGTTTTAAAAGATAACCGCCATCAATCCCAATTAGCCCAACATTCGTGTTGTGTATATTGGTTTGAGAACTTAGAATCTGTCCAAAATCATTTTGATCAGCTTTTCCACCTGCTAGACGTAGTGAATACTCATCTTGAGAGAGTAATATAAGCTTACATGTAAGTAGTAAAAATAGAAGTTTTGCCATTAAATCAGACGTTTTACCCAATCTTGAAGTTGTGTAACAGAGAGAGCACCTGAAACACGGTCAATCTCTTTATTGTTTTTAAAAGCAATAATGGTGGGAATTGAGCGAATACTAAAGCGAGCTGCAATGTTTTGTTCTGCTTCGGTATCTACCTTAGCAAAGCGTGCTTTGAGTGCAAAAGATGTAGCAGCTTCTTCAAAAGCTGGTCCCATCATCTTGCAAGGTCCACACCACTCAGCCCAAAAATCAATAATGACAGGAATGTCACTATTAAGCATCTGGTTGTCAAAACTCTTCTCATCCAAATTAATAGGCTTGGTATTAAGAAGTGAGTTTTTACACTCTCCACAGTTAGCTTTTGCGTAACTCTCTTTAAGAGGTATAGCATTTACTTTTCCACAGTGAGGGCAGACAACCTTGATGCTCATTAAGCTTCTTCTTCTGCTAACTCTAAATCACGGAGTGAAGTGGTACTTTTATGATCTTTTACTTTGTCTGCTAAACGACGAAGTGCTTTAGATACACGATCAATTGCAATATCAATAGCTGCGTCTAAATCTTTGTCTGTCTGTTTTACGATAATTGGAGATTGGTGAGCAATATGCAAATCAAATTCTACACTGACACCATCTTTCTCTTTTGAGATAGTAGTATTTGCTGTTGTGATTTCCATACCATATTTTAAAAATTGTTCTTTTGCTGCATTGAGATGCAGGTGAGTATGTTCTGATACGTTGATATCTTTTGATGTAACTTGTACATTCATAATAGATCCTTTTATTTTGTATATAGTTAATATAACACAGATATTCTAAGTGTTAATTTAAGGGCGTAATCTTATCATAAAGTTTCTGAGCTTTTTTGATATAATTCTGCATTAAACTAGAGGATTTGTTTTTGAGACTATTAACAGGAATTCAGCCATCAGGCGATTTACATATTGGAAACTTTTTTGGCTCCATTGAGCCGATGATTTCTTCACAAGAAAATCATGAGATTTTTGCTTTTATTGCAAATTATCATGCAATGACGAGTGTGAATGATGGAAAACGTCTATCAGAGCTTACAATGCAGGCAGCTACAGATTTTTTAGCCTTAGGAATGAATCCTGAAAAAAGTACCTTTTGGGTACAGTCAGATGTGAAAGAAGTTTTAGAGTTATACTGGATTTTATCTTCATTTACACCGATGGGACTACTGGAACGCGCACACTCTTTTAAAGATAAAACAGCCAAAGGTATCTCGGCAAATCACAGTCTGTTTTCATACCCTGTTTTAATGGCAGCAGATATTTTACTCTTTAATTCAGAGATTGTCCCCGTAGGTAAAGATCAGATTCAACATGTTGAAATTGCTCGTGATATTGCTATTAAATTCAATAATCAATATGGTGAAATCTTTACACTTCCTGAGTATAAAGTAGATGAAAATGTTAAAACAGTACCGGGAATTGATGGTGCAAAGATGTCTAAAAGCTATGGCAATACTATCAATATCTTTGGTGAAGAGAAAAAACAGCAAAAAGTTATCAAAAAAATTGTGACTGAAAATGTGGCGATGGAAGATTCTAAAGAGTATGAAAATTGTAATGTATATAATATTGCGAAACTCTTTTTAAATGAGAATGAGCAAGAAAATTTACAAGATCGTTATAAACGAGGCGGAGAAGGGCATGGTCACTTCAAGCTTTATCTTGCTGAGGTGCTTTGGGAATACTACCGACCATATCGTGAAAAACGTGAATACTACACATCTCATCAAGATGAGGTGCGTGATATTTTAAAAATGGGTGCTGATAAAGCACGTGAAAGCGCACTACCACTGATTGAAAAAATTCGTTCAGTGACAGGAATTGCTTACTAATTAGAGTTTGATAAAGAAAAGCACACTATTGGCCTTACGATTATAATATTGCGACTAATAGCTAAATATGGCACTAAGTCTCCTTTTTACTCTCTTTGACAACTTGATATGCCTGATTGATTTCTTGAGTTTTAGCCGTTGCTTCTTCTATATATTTCTCATCCTTATCTTGTGACTTGATGATATCGGGATGGTACTCTCTAACAAGTTTTCTGTAGGTTTTTTTAATGCTGTTTAGATCATCATTTTCAGTGACACCGAGTATCTTGTATGCCTCTTCAAGTGTCATTGACTGTGCTCTATTTTTCATCATGTTCTCAAATCTAGCAACCATAGCAGCGTAATCATCAAAAGAGATATTTAACTCCGTCACTATCTCTCGTAAGAGCTTCTCTTCTTGTGAACTAATCCCATTGTCTACAAATGCAAGTTGGATTAAAAACTCCACATACTGTTTACGTTTTAATCGACTACGTCCAATGAGTTGATTGAGTGATTGGGCTACCTCTTTTGTATCATCTCTCTCTTTCTCTTCATTAAAGATCGCTTTGAGAAAGTTTCTCACTTTCTCTTTTTCTGCAAATATTTTAGAGATATCATCAAACATAATGCCTATGAGTTGTGCTTCTAGCTCATGGACTCTTCCATCTGCTTTTGCTACCTTGGCAACTAGGGCGATAAAATGCCCTAACTCACTCTCTCTAAAGAGCTCTTTAGAACTTGATAGCTTATTGAGTCTTTTTTTGGCATAAATCTTATAGAGTCTAAATGCTACATACAATGATGCGATAAGTGATAGTGTCACAAATATATTGACGATAAAGATATAATAAAAAAGCACTAAAACTACTGCTAAATATATCCATTTTTTGTATTTTTTCAAATCTAATCCATTTTTTATAAGTTTTATGAATTTTAGCATAATTTGAGCTCTTACTGCTATATCGCAATCGTATTTTCTTAACGATAATATTAGTATGTTATAATCACGATAATATTAAAAAGGAGTCCACTATGGCACTGCATGTAGATAAAAATGGTACTGTTGAGATTGTGACACCACCAAAAAAACTAACTTCTGA
>JAYEPE010000091.1:0-4080 GCA_034723735.1 Campylobacterota bacterium
CTTTTATGCGCTAAAATCTCTTTGATGGTTGTTATTGGAATATTATTTTCAAGCAAGAGAGTAGCTAAACTATGTCTTAAGGCATGAGGACCGCGTCTTTTGTTATTTGGTATCTTGATGTTTGCGCGTTTCAAGTATTTATCAACGATATTATACAATGAGCCACTATTCATCTTATGGTACGGTTTAGCTGCTCGAAGAAAGATATGTGGGTCTTCAATATCTGGTCGACCATTTTTAACGTAATTGATAATTGCTTCCCCAACATCACTCAATAGAGGAAGTATGAGTGCATTTTTTGTTTTTTGCTGCACGATGTGAATTTCATTGGTTTCCCAATCGATATTGCTAAATTTAAGATTGGTGATATCACTGCTACGCAATCCTAGTCGTGCTGCTAGCAATAAAATGGCATAATCTCTTCTTTCTAATGGATTACTATTAGTGAGACTTTGCAGAAGAGCTTGTGTTTGTGATTGCGTAAACCCTTTTGGAAAACTTTGATCCCTTCTTTTTACCACTCTAGGGAGTTTATTGGATATATTGTATTTAATATATTCATTGCTTTGAAGATAAATCAAATAATGTTTAATAGATGTACGTATTCCATAAACTGTGTTATGGGTATAGATGCTGCAGTATTCAATAAAATCAGCAACATGTCTGAGTTGTAAGTCTTCAACGGTTTTTATATCCTTTGTATCTGCAATATATTGGCTGAATCGTTCTAAATAGAGTTTGATGCTTTTGATTCTTGAATAGGAAAGAGATTCGCTTTTATAAGCTACATACTTTTGTATACTAGATTTGAGGGCACCATGAAATTGGTATCGCTTTTTTGAGAAAGTTTGTTTGGAAGTGATGATTCCATATTTATACATCTCATCGAGTTTAGATAGTGTTCGCTTGCGAACGGCGTACATCGATTTTTTAGAAATATCTCCTGAAAATATTGTGTGTTTATCTTCTAGAAATGTCAGTGCAAGTTCAGTAGAATAGTGGGTAATCTCATTCAAGTTTGCATACTTCAAAAAATATGAAAATGATTGTCGATACACTTGGATAGAACGACGAGAATATTCAAGTTCTTGTAAAGCAGATAAAGTCATCTCGATTAACTCATCAAGTTTAACAACGTTAGGCGTAGGTTCCATAATAAATCCTTCAAATGTTACTCTAGTACAAATACTCATATACTAATAACTAGCAATTAAGCTATCATAAATCAAGAGAGTTTTGAGCATATAACATATCGGACAAATCATAAATCAGCTAGTTTTCTTAAACGAGAATTTTAGCTAGATTGACTCCTAGTCAGATGGTTATACTACAAATTTGAGTGGCGACTGGATCGGTGAAAGCTAGATCGTATATCATGAGGTTAGATTAGGTATAACAAAGTTATTGAATCAGGTAAGAGATTATTTCACTCTTACCCTAACGAACTCTCAATTTTAAAAAAGTGAGGTTCTCTTATGTATTCTATCGGATTAGATGTAAGTAAAGCAAGTCTATCAGTTCACGTTCCACTTAACTCTTTAGATTTTGAGATAAAAAATACTCTTAAAGATTTAAAATCACTCTATTCCAAACTCAAAAAACTGTATAAAAAAGATATGGACAAACTTGTATTTGTATACGAGCCTACTGGAAGTTATTCAGCACTTTTAACAAAGTTTTGCGCTTTGAAAAATATCAAATCATTTATTATAAATCCTAAGCAGTCTAGTAACTTTGCGAAGGCTTTAGGTTACAGAAGTAAAAGTGATAAGATAGATGCTCATATGCTTTCACAAGCTATATCAATAGCAAAAGACAGAGAGATAAAAGTACCTGTTATAAACGCTACCGCTGAGGATATTAAAGAGCTGATGAGCTACTACATGTTTACCGTTAAGCAGCGAGTGGCGGTAAATAACCATCACGAAGCATTAAACTCCAAAGATGGTAATGCCTATGCTTTAAAAGATTTAAAAAAGAGAATCAAAGAGTTGAAAATTAAAGAAGCTGAGATACTTGAAAAAATCAAAAATATTATTGGAGAAGATGATGATATTGCACAAGGTTACGCAAATATTATGACTATTCCAGGTATTGGTAAAATAGCGGGAATTGTACTTATTCATCTCTTCATCAGATACCCAGACGCAAACAAAAAACAGATAGTTTCACTTACTGGTTTAGACCCAGTCGTTAAAGACTCTGGAACATCTGTAAAATCAAGACCAAGAATCTCAAAATCTGGTTCACGGCTTTATAGAGCAGTAATGTTTATGGCAACTATGGTTTCTATAAATTATAATAGTGAAATGAAAGAGTTCTATGATAGATTGAAAGAGAATGGCAAACATAGTACAGTTGCACAAATAGCTGTCATGCGTAAACTGATAGTAATTGCACACTCTTTATACAAAAACAACACAGAGTATGACAAAGATGTTTATAGATTAGCGAGTGGTAAATATAATCAAAAAAGCGAGAATAAAGTGTTAGTCGCTTAAAATATAACATTAAATTACATATAGTTGTTTATTTTTAAGAATTTAATAGGTTTTTAAGGTAGCGACTAGAGACTGTGAAATAATCAAGCTTCAAATTCCCTAATATTTCAATATCTGTGAATTATAGGCAATTATTAAAGTTTGTTTCAAACTTAGAGTTAGTATTTAAGTCCTAAAGGCTTTAGTGCTCTATTTATATTTTTAACCTGTCTATTTTTATCTCTACACCAATCTGGTGCAAGGAGTGAAGAATCATTTATACCTGCTGTAACTCTTTGAACTGATACATTCTTTGGTTTCATTTGGATTGATTTTACTAATACATCAAGATAGTCATCTTCACTTATTGGAGTAAACTTTCCTTTAATAAAATCATTTCCGAGAGCTGTTTTTTTAACGACATAAAGCGGATGATATTTTACAGAATCTATACCCCATTCGTATGCTTGTTTGGAGGTTTCTAGCATCATCTCTTGAGTCTCCTCTGGAAGACCAAAGATTAGATGTCCGCAAATATTCAGAGCTTTTTCTTTTGATTTTAAAATCCACTCTTTTACATTCTCACTTGTGTGACCACGATTTATTTTATTTAGTGTCTCATTATAAACAGACTGGATGCCAAACTCTATCCAAATCTCTGAAGTTTTATTTAATTCTGCTAAATAATCGAGTGCTTCATCTGTAATGGAATCTGAGCGTGTACCAATACTCAGGCCTATTACATTTTCAAAGGAGAGTGCCTTGTCATATAGTGCTTTTAGTGTTTCAAATGGAGCATAAGTATTTGTAAAAGATTGAAAATAGACTAGAAATTTTTTGGCACCATACTCTTGGCTCTGTCTTTTGCTTATTGCATTAAACTGCATCTCTAATTGGTCTAGTTGTTTTTGTAAAAATGGATTTTCTTTAGAATCTAAATTTAGATGAAAACCTTTTAGATCTTGTGTCTCATTTGTGCTAGCAGAAAAAGAGTCATTTTCACAAAATGTACAGCCACCTTTTGCGACTGTTCCATCTATATTGGGACAAGTAAAGCCAGATATATTGATACCAACCTTATAAACTTTACATCCAAATTTGTTTTTTAAATAGTTCCCGTAGGTATATATTTGTTGCATTAAACGATATATTTACCAGTGAAACAAGCAGTACAATAGTTTTCATTTTCCTTAGCATTTACACTTCTTAAAAGTGATGCTTCATCAAGATATGCAAGAGAATCAGCTTCTATAAATTCACATATTGCATCAATTGACATATTCGCAGCTATTAGCTTATCCTTATCTGGTGTATCAACACCATAGTAACAAGGGTCAGTTGTAGGAGGAGAAGATACTCTCATGTGAACTTCACTTGCTCCTGCTTCTTTTAACATTTTAACAATTCTTTTTGAAGTTGTTCCGCGAACAATAGAGTCATCAATAACAACAACTCTTTTGCCTTTAATAATGTCAGTCATAGGGGAGAGTTTCATTTTAACTTTTAGATCACGCATCTCTTGAGTAGGTTCAATAAATGTACGACCAATATAATGATTTCTCATAATCCCCATCTCATAAGGGATACCACTCTCTTGAGC
>JAYEPE010000092.1:0-4071 GCA_034723735.1 Campylobacterota bacterium
AAGCCAGTATGAGCAAAGAAGAACTCGAAGTTCAACATAAACGCCAAGAGTTTATCTCTGTACAAAAAAGCTCTATTGAGTTGGCTAAGGAGCAGGGGATTGAGCAAGGGATTGAGCAAGGCGAAAACAACAAAGCCATAGAGATAGCCAAAAACCTCTTGGATATCTTAGATGACACTATGATAGCACAAAAAACAGGTTTATCAGAGCAAGAGATTAAAATCTTGAGGGTCAAGTAACAGCACTAAGTTTTTGTTGTTGATGATATTATCTTTGAAATTGGCGGTAAAAATAAAGATTTTAAACAGATAAAAGATATAGAGAATAGTTATTTAGCACTTGATATTGACAGCAGTACCAATAAACGAAAGGTGCCTTTGTGGTTATTTGACTTTATCAAAGCTTTTTGATGCTAAATCAAATAGCTCTTCTCGCTTTACATGTAAGATATTTTCAAACTGATTATTATTAAATGTCTGTTGACGTTTGGCAAGCTGGGCAGTGTGGGTGATGATGTTTTCAATCATCTCCTCTTTACATGTAAGCCCATCAAGGTATTCGAGTACCTCTATAATACCAATGGCTTTCATGCTATTTGGAGTACGTCCATAAGACTTTTCAAGAGAAGTGATTTCATCAATTAGACCAAGTTTGAGCATTTTATAAGTTCTTAGTTGAATACGTTCTCGTAAAACTTCTCGTTCAACATCGATATTGAAAATATTGAGTGATTTGATAGTAGCTTGTGGAGGATTTTTTTTAAACCACTGAGAGGGTATTGTATTGGTTTGAAGATAAAGATGTAGCATTTTTTCGATACGATAACTATCTTGAGAATCAATATCTTTCATATAGTGACTATCAAGCGTGTAAAGCATTTCATAGGCTTGTGTAGTATTACAGAGCATTGCCTTAGCTTCTCGTTTTGTTGCGTCTGATATTTCAGGAATAACAGATAGTCCACTTAGCAGTGATTTAAGATAGAAACTACTCCCACCAACTATAATGAGATTCTTCCCCTCAGTTTCAGTTTGGGCTTTACATGTAAGGTAGAGATTAATAAACGTTGCAACACTAAAGGTCTCATTAGGATAAAGCTCATTAATACCAAAATGCTTTACATGTAAGAGTTCTTGATGAGAGGGCTTAGCTGAGGCAATATCAATCTCTTTATAAATACTAAGAGAGTCTATAGAGAGGATATTAGCATTGAAAGTATCTGCTAACTCTAAAGCAAGATCACTTTTTCCCGAGGCAGTTGGTCCGATAATTGCAATCTGTTTCATAAAGGGATTATACTATTATCTGAATTTAGATAAAATGACATTATCAAGCTTCAAGGGTAACAGTGAATCATTTTCTTTCTAAACTCAAAGCATTTAATGAACTTATTATGTTTCAACACTCTATTTTTTCTTTGCCATTTATTTTTATCGCTATGATCGTATCTGCTAATGGTTGGTTTGGATGGGAGCTTTTTGGCTTAGGTTTATTGGCAGCCATAACAGCTAGAAACTTTGCTATGGGCTTGAACCGTTACGCAGATATTGATATTGATGCTAAAAATCCAAGAACTCAAAATCGACCTAATGTTGATGGAAGGTTGAGTAAAAATAGTATTTTTCTATTTACGCTAGCCAATGCTTTTGGTTTTGTTATTGTTGCTTACTTTGTCAATTCCTTGGCATTTTGGATGAGTTTTCCCATTTTATTTGTATTAGGAAGTTACTCATACTTTAAGCGTTTTAGCGAACTTGCCCATTTAGTTTTAGGAATCTCTTTAGGTTTAGCACCTATTGCAGGTGTTGTTGCGGTAGAAGCAGCGATACCGATGTGGTCTGTGCTACTTGGTATTGGTGTGATGTTTTGGGTGGCAGGATTCGATCTACTGTACTCGCTTCAAGATATGGATTTTGATAAAGAACGGGGATTATTTTCAATTCCTTCGCGTTATGGAGCTGAGGCAACTCTTTTTATCGCAGCACTTTTTCATGTTATCGCCGTAATATTTTGGATATTTTTTACATGGGATGCTAGTTTGGGACTATTTGCTTGGGTTGCTGTTGTGTTTTCAGCTAATATGCTCTTCTATGAGCATAAATTAGTACGTAAAGATTTTACAAAAATTGATCGTGCTTTTTTTACAGTTAATGGCTATTTAGGTATTATATTTTTAATATTAATTATCTTAGATCGGAGTTTTTCATGAGTACACGTCTCATAGCTGCACCCATTGCAATATCATTTGATATTTTAAATAATAATAATAAAGAAGATTATGAGCGCGAATACCACCAATTAAGTGAAGCTGATGATGACCCTATTAGTCAGTGGTTGAAAATGGCTAAAGCACGTGGAGAAACCTCTGAAAGTGATCCTGTAATGCTAAAGCTTATGGTTGAGTTACATCGTAAAGTTGATAACCTAGAGACACTTATAAAAAATGAAAAACCGAAAAGACTTGAACTTTCTATACATGAGATGATAGAAAGTATTGGTTTTGAAAATTTCAAGCTTAAGCATGAATGTTTTGAAATAGGACAATATTATTATGGCCGCTTAGAGATGCCTGTCCATCCTAAACGTGATGTGGGTATTTTCTTTAAAGCAGAAAATAAAACTTTAGCTAAAATTGAAAAAATGCATGATCGTGATATTAAAGAATGGGGATCCTATCTAACTGCTAGAGAACGGGTTATGATTCGAGAAATGCGAGGAGAATCATGAGTCTTAATGAATATCTCATCTTAGCTATAGGCGCTATTATTTTGTTATTGATTTATTATATTGTAAGCCGTGAAGCACATCAAGCTAGACAGATTCGTGCTATTGCAACAGCAGTAGAGAGAATAAATCATCAACTCTTTGCACTTGAAAAAGATGTTAAAAAAAGTCTAAGTGAGCTTCAAGAAACAAATACGGATACGATGACATCAGCAGATTTAAGATATGAATTAGAAGTAGGTATAAGCGAGCAGAGCGCACCTCTTATAAGCCAAATTACTCAGATACAAAATGATTATAATGCTAATAAAGAGCAACTGCATAAGCGTATTGTTTATCTTGAAGAAAGTGTCCGTAATCTCTCCTTGCCAGCATCAGTTTCAGGTATGGATGATGATCGTATTATTACACTCTATAAGCAAGGAGTAGATTTAGATACTATCTCTAAAGAGTTGCGTCTTTCAAAACCTGAAGTGGAGTTTGTTTTAAAAATAAATCAGCTCAAATAGCTATTTTATAAATTTATAAGTTTAAAATAGTATAATTTCATCCTCTTAATTGAGATGGTGTGCGCTCGTAGCTCAGCTGGATAGAGTACTGGTTTGCGGTACCAGCGGTCACACGTTCGAATCGTGTCGGGCGCACCATTGATAAACTCCTACAACAACGAACTTTCAACCATAATTTTTATTGTTACTAAATGGCTCATTTCTAGAAGTGTCCCCAAAAGTGTCCCCGAACAACTCTATATCAGTATCCAATTCCATTGCTCTATCTTCTGTCCATTTTGCATAATGCTCATCAATCATGCGTGTTGAACTATGACCAAGCATATTAGCTATTGCAGATTTCTTTACTCTTCGATTATCCAGAGCTTTTACTGCAAAACTATGACGACAATTTTTCAGGTGGCGATACTCAATGTTGGTATCACTGAGTAATAAGTACCAGCCAGATTCACTCTTAAGTCGTTTATTGTCTTTTAATATCAGACGATGACCTCTAACCTTTTGTATATCATCTAGTCGTGAGCCATCACTATTGCTAAATAGCCATAGAGAATGTTTTTTTCTTGCTTCACTCATCAGTTCCTGTATGTAAGGCATTGCACCTTTCATAATTGGAATTGTTCTCTTTCTATACTTATTCTTCGTTTTACCAGTTGTACTCTTAGTTACACTACGCTCAATCGATATAGTAGGTTTTAGAGAGTCAAAATTAATGTCGCCATACTTTAAGCCAATAATCTCACTTGGGCTCATTCCCTGATGAAATGCTACACCTAAATAGTTGTGAAGATGTTCTCCATATTTTGGATCCTTTGAGTATTCAAGTAGTGTTCGTACT
>JAYEPE010000093.1:0-4048 GCA_034723735.1 Campylobacterota bacterium
AATCTCATATAAATCTGTACTTTTGGGCTTGCTTTTTTCTTTTAAGTTTTTGATGCTGCACTACTTGACAAGAAAATACGAGGAATTATTATGTTAAGAGAGAGGGTGAGGGTCACCCATATATTTAATTCTTATGGCACTATAGTTTCTATTAAGTCGCCTTTTCTTTGCAGCAGTATTACACTATTATTGAGTGCCATCTCTTTGATATCTTCATTGATGTTAAAACTTGCTAAACCTAGGTGATGGTTGTAGTCTCTGTATTCTGGATAAAGTTTTTTAAAGTTGCTGTATTTTTTATCTATGAGTTTTTCTATATCGCTTACATGAGCCTTGTATTTTGTCTCTAAGTCTTAATCCACTTTTGTGTTAAAAATACATAGTAATATAAAAGAGCCAAGCCTACAAACATCTCTCTAATCTCATACTGCATATTGAAAAAACCAAAAACTTCATACGAATACATAAAGAGACTAAGCGCAAGGACAATAAATAGATAGTGCCATTTAATACTCTGTTTTAAAGGGTGCACAATCAAAGTAATTCCAAAAAGAATAACTCCTGCTATTAAAGTCCCCATATCAAACCATGCCCCAAAGTTATCATAAAAAAAGGCTTGGAATGAGGCTCCATAAAGGATGATTAGTGACATCGTAGGTTTTGCTATCCAAGGCTCTAGCTTAGAGAGTACTTTAATATAAGGCGAAAGTAAAATAACTAAAAGAGGAATAAAAACAAAAAGTCCATAGATAGAGCTGTAGATGATAGAGCTAAAAAGTTCTGCTGGTATAAAGTTATGTAAGTTTGTCTCTTGTTGATGGTTGTTTTGTATAAAATACTCTGAGCTCTCAAAATGAAAAAGATGCTGTCCCCAGCTAATCTCTTCCATTGCTCCTAAAAAGGCAACTACAGCGAATCCTCCAATAAGAGTGAGCATAGTTTTGGAGAGTTGTTGATAATATTTTTTACAAAAATAGATGCCATAAACAAAAATAGAGAGTAAAATAATAACGCTCATCCATTCAAAAAAACCGCTCTCTTTCGTCATTATCTCTAAAAGCTGCTCTTGAGCTGTAATATGTGCAGAGATAAGAACAGTTAAAAAAGAACTAGCATAGAGAAATAGTGTAAAAATATTTAAAGCTCTCATAATCACTCCCACTCTTTGTCATAAGATATATAAGTGTATGGTGCCTGATAATAGTTAAAGATTGATGAATATTTTCCAATTACAGGACGTAAAAGATGAGAAAGGTTTACACCAAAACCTGCATAGAGATAGCGCTCTCTATCTTCAATAGGATAGACACCATTGTGATGAAAATTACGAGTGTAATACCCTACATGTAACTCGAAATATTCTGCCCAAGAGTTTTCAAAAACTTCAAATCCTTCTGCTTTTATAGCCATAAGATGTTTCATATGCTCATAATCTGTTGTAAAATCAGACTGTAAATTATCAAAATCGGGAAGATACTCGACTCTAAAGTCGATTTTTTTGGCAACAAAGGGGTAGCGATACCAATAATAACCTATAACAGAGCCTAAGACATCCATTATAAAATCTTCATTGGAAAAACCGTGTTCAGGGCTTGTCGCATCACCTACTTCCATGATTACAATGGATTGAAAGGCTGATGTTAGGGCACTGTAAAGTGCTGCATCTTCTTTAGAATATCCCCAATCTTCATAAAAAGGGGCAACTAATCGTGTCATTAGATAATTTGTATAAAAATGACCTAGTTTATCTGATCCGCCATTGCTTGTTTCTTTGCCAAACCAACCCTCACTTCCTGAGTGCAAATCTTCAGTAGCATAATCCCATTGTGTATAGCCCCAAGCTGCAATAACACCACCCATTACAACATTAGTCAATAAGACTTTTTGACCTTTTGTAAAGCTGTTATCTTCAATACTACGATTATAGTCAGTGCCATAGAGTGTAAGCGATAATAAAAAGATAAGTAAATAGCGCATAAAAGCTCCCTATTTTTTCTCCGCGATAATAAGTGTTGAAATATCCATAGAAAAACTTTGAGTAAAACGGATTTCAAATCCAGTAGAGCGTAGTTCATCTTCCATCTGCGCTACTGTTGCAAAATCACCTATAGAGTTTGGAAGATACTCGTACGCCTCAAGGTTTTTGGAGATAAACCCTCCCACTTTTGGCAAGATACGATTCATATAAAAATCACGAATACGACCTAAGAGAGATGGATTTTCATTTTTCATAAATTCTAAGATAACAACCATACCACCTTGTTTTAGGACACGGTTAAACTCTATAAGCGCAGCTTCACGCTCAACAACATTGCGAATGCCATAAGTGATACTTAAAAAATCTGCCGAGGCATCTTCAAGAGGAATTTGAGTGGCTTTAGCGATATGATAAGTGAACTCTGGAAATTTTTCACGTCCTACACCAACCATGCCTTCAGAAGGATCAACACCAATGAGTTCGCTCACTTTAATATTTTTTTCCTTAGCTTGACGACGCCAATAGTCCATCATATCACCTGTTCCACAAGCAACATCAACAATACGCTCTATACTATCTTTGCCATAAAATTCAAAGGCTTTATTGCACCCTTTTTTACGCCAACTTCTATCAACTCCCATACTCATAACACGGTTTGCTTTATCATAAGTCGGTGCGATATTATCGAACATTGAGACTATTTTTTCTTGTTTTTGCATTATTTCCTCTTCATCCAGAGCATAATATCACTCTCTATTGGGCTTACATGTAAGATTTCAAATTCATCTGAATTTTTTAATAGTGACATTGTACCACCACCGCTTTTAGGTGAGATAAATGTAAGATAATAATCAACAACTTCTTTTGTCGCTTCAAACATCCCACTACCACCCTCAATTAAAATATTTTTATAATCTTTCATTTTATCTAATGAATTTTCAATATAAACCTTACGATTATCTATTTTAAAAAGTGCAATCTCTCTATCAAAAGTATCCTCATGTGAGTAGATTAAAATGTCAGGCGCTCTTCCATCTACCATACGAGCATCCAAAGTAGGACGATCTTCTCTTACTGTGTTGCCACCAATGACTAACAAATCACAGACATTACGCATAGCATGGACATACTCATGTGAAGCTTGAGAACTGAGAGTGCCACCATCAATAGTTCCATCAAGTCTTTGTGCCCATTTGAAAGTTACAAAAGAGTTTTTTTGCCATGATAAAAATGGATAGAGCAGATCATAGGATTTTTTCTCTTGCATAGCTTTTTCAATAATAATATTTTTCGATTCTAAAATAGCTTTACCACCAGAAGCGCAAGGGTTTGTATCACTCTGTCCAATAATGACTTTTTTGAAACCTAAAGCACTTATGAGTGAAGCACATGAGGGTGTTTTACCTATATGAGAGCAAGGCTCTAAGGTGACATAGATACTACAAGTATGAAAGATATTATTATGGTTTTTTAAAAGATACTCATGAATTTCATGAGCCTTACATGTAAGGGCAATGCTATCATCACCAGTCAGTAAGACATAGGCATCTCGAAGTGCTAAAACTTCGCCATGTGCTTCACCTGCTTTTTGATGAGCATTGAGACCAAGGATTTCTCCTTTGGCACCAATAACACAAGCACCGACAGCAGGATTTGGGAAAGTTAAGCCTTGATATCGCCACGCTCTTTTAATCGCTAAATCAATATAAGCTTGCATTACCACTCGAAGTAGGTTTTTGCCTTATTAACATCACTATAAGAGACGCTTATTTCACCCTCTTCTTTGTCGTTAATAGTAATTTCTTTATTGCTTACATGTAAGAGCTCGCCACGATATTTTGTTTTATCATTCATAGTGAGAGCTACTTTTTCACCAATAGAGTTTTCTACATGTAAGAGAGAGGTGAGTTTGCGCTCAATTCCAGGAGAGCTAACTTCAAGACGATACTCACCTGAAACAGGAGGCGTGACATCAAGAAGGGGTGAGATGAGTTTTGTAGCTTCAACAACTTTTTCCATGCTGACACCACCCGCTGCCATTACACTCACGCGATAGATAGTCTCTTCATG
>JAYEPE010000094.1:0-4046 GCA_034723735.1 Campylobacterota bacterium
GAATTAAAAAATTATCAATTAATCTGCATGAATACTGGTATTGAATGGGAATCAATAGATTATCATTTAAACATAGAAAGCATGCTAGAACTTTCACTAAAAAATGTTGCTTAAGAGATAACAAAAATGAGGAGCCAATAGATTTTAAAAACACAAAAATAAGTACAGGTCTATTCGGAATAAATAGAATATTTTTGCCAAGTTCAGACACTTTTTAGGGTCAGGTCATCAATATAAGTTTTTGAGCTTACGAGTTGAAGTTAGACCTCGCGAGAGAGACTTATAATAATATCTCTAACATCATCAGCCTTGGTATCTAAAGGTATCGCAGGTGCATATCTCACTCGTATAACCCGTCTCCATAAGGAACTCTCAGGCATAGACCATTTTTTTGAACGTGAAAAGAGAGAACTTCCATAGATACCGCTTATGCGATAAGGAACTATTACTCCGTGAGCATGATGTGATATTAACTCAAAACCACGATAAAACTTTCCAATTTTACCATCATAACTAATAGCTCCCTCAGGGTAAAAGCCAACAAAATCGCCCTTTTGCAAACTTTTGGCTGCTTCAGAAAAAGCACCTTTTGAAGCTTTTGCAGAGATAGGAATTGCCCCTCCTAATTTCCATGCCCAATGCGTTGATTTCCAGTAATAGATACTACGTTCCATCACAAAACGTAAACGTGTTTCAATTGCATCTTGTACCAAAACCCAATCCATCCAACTACTATGATTACCTAAAAACAGCACCCCACCCTCTTTAGGTATATGCTCAAGTCCCTCATAGATAACTTTGTAGCGAATCTTAAAAACTAAAGAGAGTACAAGCCAAGAAAACATAACAAGATGCTTCTTAAGAAGATAGTAACTCATAAGAGCGCCAATCCCAAACATAAGGTAGAAAAGAGACTCTGTATTAACTCCATAATAAGAGAAGAGAGTAATTAAGAGTAAAAATGAAAACATAAAAATATTTTGTACAAAGTTATTGGCGGCAAGGATAGTTCCTAAATGTACACGAGGTGAAGCTTTTTGAATATAAGCATTCAGTGGTACAATAAAAAGCCCTGCAAAAAGCCCAAATATTATAAATTCTATGGCAATTAGAGTAATGTTACATGTAAAGGGAAGTACTAAGACCATCAAACTAAATCCTATAGCACCTAAAGGAATTAAACCCTTATGAATATAATACTTAGATAGACTTGCCGCCATAATTGAACCTATAACAATACCTATAGCTGCCAAAGCCATTAAACCTTGCACTACAATAGCATTATCAATACCTAGCTCTGATTTTGCATAGGCACCAAATGAAGCCAAAACAACCTGAGAAATAGACCAAAAAATAGATAAGGCGATAATAGCAATAAAGATAGATGGCTTACGTGTCATAGTCTTTAGATTTTTTCGAAGATAATATCCACTACGATAATGTCTCAAATCAAAGCGTTTTTTAACTGCTAAATTTTGGCGATTTGGAAGACCTAAGGTGAGTAGATATTCAATAATCGAACCTATAACCAACAACCAACCAATAGGAGCAATCTGTTTTAAAATCTCAGCTTCATTCGTGCTTACATGTAAACTCTCTTCAAACAAAACTGTATAAAAAATAATGCCTAGTAAAATAGCTACAGTAGTAAAAGACTGAACAGCAGCATTACCTGAACTAATCAGCTTTTCACCTACTAGCTCTTTTATATATCCATACTTTGCAGGTGAATATATAGCACTTTGAGCACCCATCAAAAAAGTAAAAAAGAAAGCAGACCAAAACCAACCCATATAATACGAAAAAGTAATCAAAAGTGTCACAACGATAGCCCCAAGTGCTCCGTATTTAATGACTAAATGTTTAGGAAATTTATCAGATAAAAAACCTGAAGGTGTGAAGAGAAAAATAAAAGGTAAAAGTACCAAAGCATTCACAACTGCTGTAAGCATAATTTGCATCTGGTCATCATAGACTTTAAAAATTGTATTTTGAATGATAATTTTATGCCCTAAATCGGTAAAAGCATTTAAAAAAATAGCCAGAAGATACGGTGTAACACCGACAATAGAAAAGAGTTTTTTCATAAAAGATCTACTTATATTATTATTTGAAACTGTATGATAGCATCAAAGCCTTAATTAAATTAAATTCAAGTTCAAGAGGAGTAGAATAGTGTAATGTTAATTTATACGAAGGATATGTTATGAAAAAGTTATTAGTTCTTGCATTATGTGCTGGTTTAAGTACCTCCTTATTGGCATTTCAACAAGAAGGTGTTGCTGAAGGCAATAAAAAAGTTTCCGTCTATGGTGAACTTAGCAATCAAGATAAAAGTAGTATGCTGTATATAGGTGGTAGTGCAGGTTATTATATCAACAACTATATAGAAGTTGGTGGTGGTCTGTATGGCTATATCAACACTTATGATGGTGATACATCTGAAGCCATTACACTATCTCCCTATGCGCAATATAACTTTAGTGATTATGCACCAACAATTATTCCTTATGTCGGCGTAGGTTTAACCTATTCTATGTATGAATATGGTGGTGAAACAGATTCACAACTTGGTTTTTCTTTAGAAGCTGGAGGTAAGTTCTTTACGGCACCAAAAACCTCATTTACACCGGCTCTATTTTATCAAACAAATGACTATGGAGACACACTAGGTGTCAGAATTGCCTTAGAAATTTACTTTGATTAAAACTATATAGTAATTTTAGGAGTTTATCATGAAAGCGGTACTTACTCTCTTTTGTTTATTGATATTGACGCTTGATGCTAAAATGAGTGTTAGTTATGACTTAGAAAATATTTATGATTTTAATGATGAAACCCATCATCTTATCTTTTCACCTTATAACAATATGCTCTTACTTATCAAAGATAACAGTGATATTGATGTTATGGATTTAAAGAAAAATATCAAAGTTAAAACTATCAAAACAGATCATCGACATGTAATGAAAGCAGCATTAAGCCCTGATCAGCGTTTTATAGCAACATCTTATGATGAAGATATCGAAATTCGCTCTTTTGATACAGGCAAATTAATTCAAAAGATTGAAGAAGATGAAGATGTAACGGCATTGGCATTCTCTCCTGATGAAAAAAAACTTGCTACTGGTGATGAAGATGGTGTTGTTAGAATATGGAGTGTTAAGTTTGCTAAACAGTTGATGGAATTTAAAGGTCATGATGATGATATTCATGAATTACATTTTTCACCTGATGGTCGATTTTTATTTTCAGCAAGTGAAGATAGGACTATTCGTCAATGGGATCTGCTTTCAAAAAAAGAGAAACGTACCATTGTTGCTGTTTCAGGAAAATGGGATGAACTCAAAAAAGTTAAAATGTCCCCTCAATATCATGTTGCCGCACTCACTCAAGTTAAAAAAGACACATCCAATCGTCGTGCTATGGCGGGCCCTCCTGTCTGGAAATATCTTGTTAGCATTAGTGATGCACAAACAGCTGAAGAACTTATCCAACTCGATAAGCACAAAGCGCCTATTACCGCACTTGATGTTAGTGCAAATCAAAAAATTGTTGTCTCAGGATCAGAAGATCATACAGTGAGGATTTGGGACGCGCAAAGAGGCTTGCTTCTTAGTACCATTCCTTTTGATGATGAGATACGTAGTGTGGCTATAAGCCCTGATAATCGTTGGTTGGTCACATCAACGCAAGATGATAAAGTCACCACACATCAACTTACCATTATCCATAGTGGAACAGTACAAGCCGATGCAACGAAGCGAAGTTCTCAAAAAACCAAAGCGACACAATCACAAATTTATGCCGTTATTATTGGTATCTCAAATTATGCATCAGAGAAGGTATCAGAGCTTGAGTATGCAAGTAATGATGCTCAGAAACTTTATGATCATTTAGTCGCCAAAGAGGGAATGAACGTACCTAAAGAGAATATCAAACTCCTACTCAATGAGAAAGCAACTCTTTTAAATCTTAAAATGTCTCTAGGTGTTTTTTTAGCCACTAAGCCTAAAAAAAGTGATACAGTCTTAATATTTTATGCA
>JAYEPE010000095.1:0-18191 GCA_034723735.1 Campylobacterota bacterium
ACAAAGGCTTTTTAGAGGTAGAAACACCTATGATGCACCCTATTGCAGGGGGTGCTAATGCTAAACCTTTTACAACTCATCATAATGCTTTGGGCATTGATCGTTTTTTACGTATTGCTCCTGAGTTGTATCTTAAGCGTCTTATCGTTGGTGGATTTGAAGCTGTTTTTGAAATTAACCGTAACTTTAGAAATGAGGGAATGGACGCAACTCATAATCCTGAGTTTACTTCCATTGAATTTTATTGGGCTTACAAAACTTACAAAGATTTAATTGCTATCACCAAAGAATATTTTGCCTATCTTTTTGAACATTTAGACTTACCTACAACACTTCCTTATGGAGATATGGAAGTTGACTTTACAGATTTTAGAGAGATTGGCTTGGTTACATCTTTACATGTAATAGGTGGAGTCCCTGAAAATATACTCAATGATAAAGAAGCTATCTTGGCATTTTTAAGAGAAAACAAGCTTGAAGCCAATGCAAACATGACACTTGGACAACTTCAAGGTGAACTTTTTGATGAGTTTGTTGAAGAAAAACTTATCAATCCAACCTTTATCACCGAGTACCCTGTTGAGATTTCACCACTTGCACGTCGTAGTGATGAAAATCCAGCAATAACTGAGCGTTTTGAGCTCTTTATCGCAGGACGTGAAATTGCCAATGCCTTTAGTGAGTTAAATGATCCCCTTGACCAACTTTCACGCTTTGAAGGACAATTGCAAGCCAAAGAGAGTGGTGATGATGAAGCCCACGAGATGGATGAAGACTTTGTGACAGCACTAAGCTATGGAATGGCTCCAACAGCAGGTCAAGGTATAGGAATGGATAGACTTGTTATGTTACTTACAAACGAACACTCTATCCGTGATGTTTTATTGTTCCCAGCAATGAAACCTTTAAATAATGAAATTAAAACAGAAGAAGAGGAATAAAATGAGTTTTTTAAAAGAGTACGATAGTGAAATTTTTGACTTATGTGAAAAAGAGCTAGAGCGTCAATCAGACCATCTAGAGATGATTGCATCAGAAAACTTTACAATCCCTGCTGTTATGGAAGCGATGGGTTCAGTATTTACAAATAAATATGCGGAAGGATATCCAAACAAACGCTATTACGGTGGTTGTGAATATGCTGATGGTGTAGAGCAGTTAGCAATTGATCGTGCCTGTGAGCTTTTTGGATGTAACTTTGCAAATGTGCAACCACACTCAGGAAGCCAAGCTAATGGCGCAGTTTATGCAGCACTACTCAAAGCTGGTGATAAGATTCTAGGTATGGATTTAAGCCATGGTGGACACTTGACTCATGGTTCTAAACCAAGCTTTTCAGGTAAAAACTACCATAGCTTTACTTATGGTGTTGAGCTTGATGGGCGCATTAATTATGAGCGGGTTTTAGATATTGCAAAAATTACACAGCCAAAAATCATCGTTTGTGGTGCATCTGCTTATGCTAGGGAAATTGACTTTAAAAAATTCCGTGAGATTGCTGATGAGGTAGGTGCTATTTTATTTGCTGATATCGCCCACATTGCAGGTCTTGTATGCGCTGGAGAACACCCTAGCCCATTCCCTTACGCTGATGTTGTAACAACTACAACACACAAGACACTAGCAGGCCCTCGTGGGGGTATGATTATGTGTGATGATGAAACAATAGCTAAAAAAATAAACTCTGCTATTTTCCCAGGTCTTCAAGGTGGACCACTTGTACATGTAATCGCAGCAAAAGCTGTAGGTTTTAAATACAATCTCTCTGATGAGTGGAAAATTTATGCTAAACAAGTTAAAGCAAATGCTTCTGTTTTAGCTGATGTTCTTATTAAACGTGGATATGATGTTGTTAGCAACGGTACAGATAATCATCTTGTTTTAGTCTCATTTTTAGATAAAGATTTTAGTGGTAAAGATGCTGACGCGGCACTTGGTCGTGCAGGTATTACTATCAATAAAAACACTATTCCAGGCGAAACCCGTTCTCCTTTTGTTACCTCAGGTATTCGTATAGGTTCACCTGCATTAACATCTCGTGGAATGAAAGAGAATGAATTTGAAATCATTGCTCATAAAATTGCTGATGTTTTAGATGATATCAGCAATGAAGAAGCACAAGCAAGTATTAAAGAAGAGCTTAAAGCACTGGCTCAAAACTTTATTATATATACACAATCAACATACTAAGGAGTAAGGTATGCCTGTAAGCTCAATGGATTTAAAACTTATTAAAATGCTCAACGATCACTATTGGCAAAAGAATGATAGTGTTACCAATAAGATTAGCTATAAGGGGCGTACTTTTTACAATAAGTATGAAAAAGTTGATAAGATGATGACGCAATCTATTATCAATCAACATTTAAAAGGCGAGATTACTATTGCTCACTCTTTGATTAATAAACACAACAAAGTAGAGAACATTGTTATTGATTATAATGGTCGTGACCCAGAGCGATTTTACCATAAGGCACAACTTTTGCTTAGGGAAGAGGGATACTTAAATTTTACCGCTTTTAAGACCAAAACTGAAGGTCATTTGCATGTGTATATTCATAAAGGACATACTACTTTGCAAGAGGCTTATCAACTCGGTAAAATGATATCGATGAAGTTAGCAGCAAAACAACCAAAACAGTGGCGTATGTTCCCAACACAGGACTTACCACTAGAATACAACATACTAAATGTGCCTTATGAGGTCTATGCAAAAGAACGCGGTTCAGCATTTGCTAAACATATGTGAGACCCGTAAAGAAAAAACCAATTAAGATTAAATAATACAAAGGATTATTGATGGAAGAAAAAAATGAACTTAATGACATTATTTTAAATAAATCAGCCCATAATGGAAATAATAAAAAGCTTTTATTAGCTGTAGCGACATTAGCCCTTATTTTAATTATTGTTGTTGTCATTATGAATTCTCTTAAATCTGAAGGGACAAGTAACTTGCCTCAAGCTGTCTTGCCACCTGAGCCAATAGCGCAAACAGATGATTTACGCGATGATCCTCTTTTTGAACCTGTAGAAGTGATTGAAGAGAAGAGTGACGATGATGAACGCTTAAATAATATTGCTCAAAAACTCAAAAAAGAGAGTCTTCAGGATGAAGTCAATGTTGTTGAGAAAGAAGAGATTGTCATTGTTGAACCTAAAGTACTTGCACGACCAGTAGAAGTTCAAAAAACACAGACTGTACCAAAAGTCGTACCAAAAACAGTAGCAAAAACAGTTACTAAGCCTAAAAAAGCAGTACAAAAAGGACAACGTTATGTTCAAGTAGGATCTTTTTCTAAATATGAGCCTTCTGCAACTTTTATCAAAAAAATTAAAAAGCAAGGTTTTCCTTATATTTACCATAAGGTTTATATCAATGCAAAAGCTATTAATAAAGTTCTCATTGGTCCGTTTGATAATGAAAATGAAGCACGTGAAGCACTGAGAAAGATTCGAGACACCATTGAATCTGGCGCATTTTTAACAAAGATATAATGTGGTTCACGCAAAACAATTTACGCTTGATCAATTTGCACCCATAGCTGTCTATCAAAAACTAAAGTTACACTTTGAAAATGAAGTAACTTTTCTTTTTGAAAGTGCGGGTAGTTCTGGGGGCAATTATTCTATTATCTTACTTGGTGCACGCGAACGCCTCCGTTATCAAAATGAGACAACATATTACACCAACTCCATGCAAGAAGAGCAGATTATAGAAGATTCTCCTTTTGAATTTTTAAAAAGCTATTATAAAAACTTAGATCAAAATGCTTATAAAAAACGTGCTAAAGAGTTGGGTGTTGGTTATGTTGATGGTTTTATCGGCTTTATCGGTTATGATATGGTGAAAGTTTTTGAGCCTGTTTTAAAAAGCCATATGCAAAAACTTGAAGATGAGATGCATACTCCAGATATGGATCTTATCTTACCAAAAATGGTGCTTGTTTACTCTCATAAAGATCATAAAATTACATTAATGAGTGCCTTAGATAATAGCCAATTTGATACGATAGAAACTCTACTTAAATCAGACTACTCTTATATACCTCTTCAGCCTTCAGAAGGTGATGACAAAGGAAGTTTTTCTTTTTCTAAGGAGAAGTTCTTTGAGATGGTAGATAAGTCTAAAGAGATGATTCGTAGTGGTGATGTTTTTCAGATTTTAATGACTAATCGTTTTACCCGAAAAATCAAAGTTGATCCTTTTAGTTTTTACCGTATTTTGCGTACTAAAAATCCTTCACCTTACATGTACTTGATGGAGTATGAAGACTTTAGTATAGTAGGAAGTTCACCCGAAGTGATGGTACGCCTCCAAGAAGGAGAGCTTCTTTTACGCCCTATCGCAGGAACACGCAAGCGTGGTGACACTAAAGAGCGTGATAAAGAGCTTGAAGAGGAGCTATTAGGCGATCCTAAAGAGTGCGCGGAGCATCTAATGCTCATTGACTTGGGTCGTAATGATGTCAGTCGTGTTGCCAAGACGGGGAGTGTTAAAGTACTTGATATGATGCATATAGAAAAATACTCTCATGTTATGCATATTGTCACTGATGTTGTTGCAGAAATTCGTGATGATAAAGATATGTTTGATCTTTTCGCAGCAACTTTTACCGCTGGAACAATGACTGGTGCACCAAAAATTCGAGCCATGGAGCTTATCTCAGAATTTGAAGCTCTTAAGCGTGGTTTTTATAGTGGTTCTATCGGCTACTTTGGTTTTGATGGCAATATGGATACAGCTATTACTATTCGTACCTCTTTAGTTAAACCTGATCGTGTTATCTTGCAAGCAGGTGCTGGTATTGTTGCTGACTCTATTCACGAACTTGAATACCTTGAAGTTCATAATAAACTCGGTGCTTTAATGAGTTCCTTGGATGACTTAAACCCCAAATGAAAATCTTTGCAATTTTCGGTGATCCCGTAGCGCACTCTCGCTCACCTCTTATGCACAATAGCGTTTTTAAAGCCTTACATGTAAAGGCTATCTATACACGCGTGCATCTCAAAGATGGTACAAAACTCAAAGAGACTTTTTTAAATCTTGGACTCAGTGGTGCTAATATCACTGTTCCTCATAAAGAAGCTGCATTTAATGCCTGTGATGAAGTACGAGGCTTTGCAAAAAAGATTGGAGTTGTAAACACTCTTATCAATGAAAATGGTCGCTTAATCGGTTACAATACTGACGCTGATGGTTTTATGTTTGCGATTAGGAACTTCTTACATGTAAAGAATATTTTACTTATCGGAGCAGGCGGTACAGCGAAAGCTTTGGCAAATAAATTTATTGATGAAGGCTTTCATGTAACAGTTTTAAATCGTTCTAAAAATAGACTTGCATATTTTGAAAACCTAGGACTTACATGTAAGACTTGGGAGACAATAGAGACAAAAGAGTATGACTTAATTGTAAATACAACTTCAGCAGGTTTAGAAGATGACAACTACCCTGCTCCATTAGAAATACTCACACCTCTTTTAAAACAGGCTCGCTATAGTGCTGATGCTATCTATGGGAAAGTCACTCCCTTTTTAAAACTGAGTAATGAGCTAGGTCTTACATGTAAAGATGGAGCTGATATGTTGCTAGGTCAAGGTGTACTAGCAAATGATTACTTTACAGACCATACTCTCGATAAAAATAAAATTGAAAAAGAGATGCAAAAGAGTTTCTTGTATTGATTATGTAATAATTTTAGTATAAAATTTGCTTTTAAATTAAAAACAAAGGAATTTTATGCGAAGAAAAGTTAATAATCACAGAAAACGGCGCACAACTAAAAGTATAAACTCAGATTCTTAAAGACAGGTATCTCTACATGATTTCATTGTCTTAAAAGGAACAACACCACCACATCCACCCCAGATAAACTCTTTACATGTATGGCTTTCATTATCAAAATAGTAACGTGGCATATAAGCACGGCACCGACCACTTTCACCTTTTTGTAAACAACGTGGGTCTATCTTTTTCTCTTTTTTCTCTACTGGAGCAGTTGCCATGCATCCACTAAAAATCACTGCTAAGCTTAATACTAAACTTTTCATCTTATACCTTTACTCTATCTTCAAGTGCTCTACTAAGTGATAGTATATCTATATTTTCCAAGCTTACTCCCGTAGGAACTCCTTGGGCAATACGAGAAAATCGCACATCAGCATCTTGAAGCTTATCTTCAATAAATAAGATTACCGCATCATTAGCAATTGATGGGGTCATGGCGAATACGACCTCTTCTATCTCACTACTAACACGCTTTCGAAGATGAGAAATATCTAAAGCATCCAAGGCTTCTAAAACAAAATAGTGTCCGTTAAAGAGACCATTTTCTTCAAACATTAGAATATCTTTTGCGCTTTCAACTATGCAGAGTATTTTTTCATTTCGCCTCTCATCTGAGCAGATATGACACAGTTCATCTTCACTCATACCTCCACACTGCACGCATTTCTTAATACTACCAAGTGCATTTTCTATGGCATGAGAAATTTTAACTGCACTAAAACTATCATGCATTAGCATATGATAAGCAAGGCGTGTTGCTGATTTTTTACCGATAGTTGGCAAGCTCTCAAGTGCTTCGACAAGAGCATTGAATTTTTCAAGTTGTTTCATCTACCGCATTTTACCTTGATAATTCTTTGGAAGCCACATAAATAGTTTGAGTTTTTCTTTTAAAATCCCTGCTTTTTCAAGTGCTTCATCACCAAAACCCAAAAACAAATCAGCACGAACACTTCCACGGATTGCTCCACCAGTATCTTCAGCAAAAACCATATGCTTATATGAGGCACTTTCAATGTCTAACAGTGATCCAAGGGGTATAAAACGAGGATCAACTGCTACAGAATATTTTGGTGTCAATTCAATACCTAGAGCCCCTGTAGCACTATAAGAACGCTCTTTAAAAAAGACTAAAGAACGATTAGCATGCAAGATGTCATCAAGAGATTCAGGATGCTCTTGGAGCCATTTTCTTATACTTTGAAGTGAAACCTCTTCTTTACTGAGAGCTTCATTTTCAATCAGGACTTTTCCTATTGAAGTATAGGCATGTCCATTTTGATTAGCATAGCCTACAAAAATACTCTCACCGCTATCAAGTTTCACTCTTCCAGAACCCTGCACTTCCAGAAAAAATCGTGCAATTCTGTCACTAACATAACAGATTACAGAAAGATTATTTTCCTTAGTATTTATAGCTTTACGGTCATCATAAGCTACAATCTTTCCATCAACTAATTTTCCTCGAAGTCTCATATTTTTAAGTTTAGCATAGGCACTTCCAAGATCTACATGTAAGAGATCTAGCGGAGGTTCATAAAGGGGATAAGGATAGGCAGCAGACTTACTACGAGAACCATATAAAAGAGGTTCAAAATAGCCTGTAAGTAAGCCTCTTTTATGCTCTGCATCTTCTACAATTTGGTAACGATTAAAATGATTGAGAAAAAATTCTTCTGCATCACTTACATGTAAGGATATTTCACACAAATCTCCATAAAGCTTTTGGATTCGTGAATACTGACAGTTATTTTGGAAATGATGAAGAAGTTCCAAACTTTCTTCAGTATTAGTGAAAAAAGTATCATCTATATCACTTAATATCAATTGCGTATTTGGCATTGAATCAAAGGTGATAATCTCGTGTTTAGAACAGCTTATAAAGAGTGTTAAGACACTCATCAATAGAATTATTTTTATCATAATGCAATTATACGCAATACGTCTAATAAGTTAGCTAATTTTCAAAATCAATAAGAGCATTGACCCCTTGTGGCGTTGTTGTGCCTACAAGATCATCATGAACAATAATCTCAGGCTTTACTTTTGTTGAAGAAGAGACTCCATCAACTTCCAAACCATGAGGGGAACATGCACTCATAGAAAATATAATAGCTAAATACATTAAAGTTTTCTTCATAATACACACCTTATTGTTTATGTAATTGAACTTTATTTGGAGTAAAATCTTCTATCTCTCTTTGAGATTTTTCAAGAAACCTACTAATTTTTTTAGGAATAAATATCTGTGCTGTTGATAAAATCACATGTGTTTTTAAATCAATTATACGAGCATTAATAGCAATGCCACTACGATATGAGGTGTAAGTTCCTGTTAGTATATAATTGAGATCAAGACTTTGACGTAGCTTTGTGGTATCTCTGCTAAAAATAAAGTCGCCATATTTACCAACACTAATACTCTGCATTGTTTTAAAATCAATGACTCTATAGCCTCTAACTTGCATCTCATGTAAAAGATTTTCACTTACGATATTACTTAGTCTCGATGTTGCTTTAAGATTATCTAAGCAGACAAATGAAGTCACAGCTAGCGATTTATTCTTGATATCTTTAAAGTCTTTATTTTGTGTTAATTGGTCAGCGATAGCACCAACAAGTTGATTCACAACACCTGCATCTTGGATATTTGAATTAATGTAAAAAGGCTGTTTGAGATGTTTTGTATGTGGATAATTACTAGCAGTAAGAGAAATCATACCTAGCATAATAAAAAACAATAATTTTTTCATTATTTTCCTCCTTGGCAGTCAGAATTTTTACGCACTGAAACAGGAAAATTACAATACGAACATCTTGAAGACTTATAAACGACTGTTTTCGTTTCATGATGACAATCACTTGCTGTATTATCTACAGGCACACACGCTTGCGTTGCATTATGTTCAGGAGATGAAACCACCGTAGCGCAGCCACTAAAAATAAAAATAATGCCTAGTATGAATAAAAACTGTCTTTGCATTGTTAAGCTCCTTATATTTGGTACAGACTAAATCGACATATTGCACTATAAGCTTAACATATACAAATTCAAAATTATAAGAAAGCTAAAATCTCACTCTCAATTTGCTCTTTATCAATTACAGATGGATGTTTAATCTCTTTATCAAAAAGTGATTTTATCATATCTGGGATTTCTATATCTGCTCTGCTTGCTATGGATTCTAGTGCTTCTATATCACCTGTTCCTTCTTCATTTGTCAAAGAGTACGCAATGGTTGGTGAGAACTTTGTCCACTCGGCTGTAGAGTAAGCGATTGTTTTGATACCACTATTTGAGAGTATCTCATAGGTTTTGAAACATGTAGCTGTGTGAGGATCCATTAAGTAGCCCTTATCAAAAGCATATTTGATATATGCTTTTACCTCTTCATCAGGACAAAAACCTGCTACAAAATTCTTTTTAAGCGATTTTAGCTCATCTGGAGTGAGTTTATAATACTTTTCATCTTCAAGCTGTTTCATGAGTTCACGTGTACGCTCAGCTCCACAAATATCATAGATAACTCGCTCTACGTTTGATGAAATTAAGATATCCATAGCTGGTGATGTAGTAGGGATAAGCTCACTATCTCTTATATCGTATTCACCCGTTGTTATAAGACGAGTCAAGATATTGTTTTCATTAGAAGAGACTACGAGCTTTTCAACAGGCAGTCCCATTTTTTGAGCGTAATAAGCACCTAAAATATTACCAAAGTTTCCACTTGGCACGTTGAGATACACTTTTTCACCCATAGTAATCTCTTCTTGACGTAGAAGTTCAAGATAACTATGAATATGATAGATAATTTGGAAAATAATACGTCCAAAGTTTACTGAGTTTGCAGCTGAGAGGGAGATATTTTTCTCTTTGAGTTTTGCTTTAAAAGCAGGAGATGCAAGGAGTGATTTTAGCGCTTTTTGAGCATCATCAAAGTTACCATTGATACCAATAACTTTTAGATTAGCACCATCTTCTGTCACCATCTGCAGACGCTGAACATCGGAAGTTCCCGTTCCTGGATACATACAGGCTACTTGAATATTTGGTTTATTTTTAAAAGTTTCTAATGCTGCTGGACCTGTGTCTCCACTTGTAGCTGCTAAAATAAGATACTTTTCACCTTTTTTTTGTGCGATATGAGAGAGAATACTTCCAAAAGGCTGGAGTGCCATATCTTTAAAAGCACGTGTTGGACCGTGATAAAGTTCACTAATAAAGAGGTCATCTTCAACCTTAACAAGAGGTACAGGATTGTTTGCATCATCAAACGCATCATACAGAGAAACTGCCTCTTGTAAAACCTCTTTTTCTATATCAATATCAAAAGTCTCTAAAAAGTCTAAAGCCAACTCTTTATAGCTAGAACCAAGATGCTTGCTGAAAAATGTAGTCCCAAGCTCAGGAAGCTCTTTTGGCACATACAGACCACCAAAAGAAGCAATAGGACTTAATATTGCCTCTGAAAATTTAACTTCTATAGGATGCGCCCCATCATTACCACGTGTTTCTATAAATTGCATTGTCTCTCTTTGAAAATATTTTTGAAATTATAGCTAAAATGATGTACAATAGTAGCACTATAATATTTAATTAGGGGAATATTATGCACACTAAAATACTTCTTTTGCTCTTTATATTTTCATCACTTTATGCTTATGACAATCCTGCAGCAAAATATTGTGATGCGATGGGATACAACTACAACATACAGCGTAATGCTCAGGGCGATGAAGTTGGTCATTGTTCTCTTCCTGACGCAAGCAGTGTCGATGCATGGGAATTTTACAAAGGAAAAGTTGCCTCAAAATTTTCCTATTGTGCCAAAAAAGGCTACACGATGGCAACAAAAAATATTTCAAAAAATGGCTATCATACTGAGGTGCCGACATGTGAACCTCAAACTACAAGAAGCAAACTTCAAAGCGTGCCTATGATGGAGATGATGCAGAAAAACAGTGATATTGTTCTTCAAAAAAAGAGACCCCAATTACAGAAAAAAAAGCTCCCTTCTAAAGCCAAAGAAGCAAAAAACTATGTAGGCACTATAAAATCTATCAACACCACAAAGTCTTTATTGAGAAGTACCTATCCAGATGATTTAAATTGGAGTAATTATAATGGACATGACTATATTGGGCCTGTACGAAACCAAGGCACATGTGGCTCGTGTTACTCATTTGGAGCAGCTGCAGCTGCAGAGGGCTCTTATAATTATAAAAATGCCACCTATGATGATTTACGTGTTGATTTTTCTGAATCCTACATTGCCTGGTGTCTTGGAAAGTATGGACCTTATAGCGCACATTTTAGCGGATGTCAGGGTGCTGACTATAGTTATTCTGAGCTTACTGCCTTAACTGTAGAGGGTCTTACCTATGAAGTTGATTTTCCTTATACAGGAGCAGACCCTGGCAGTTGTACCCATCAGAGTGATCCTGTTGTTGTATTTAACAGCTGGGGAAGAGTTGATGTAAATGACACTCTTGGGATTCAAGCAGCCTTAAGCACCTATGGGGTTATTGATGTTGCTGTGAATGTTACCGATGATTGGGAAAATTATAGTGGAGGCATCTTCTCTGATACCCAAACAGGATGCCCAAATGGGGATTATACAACAACCAATCACGCTGTAGCCCTCGTTGGCTGGGGTACTGACCCTGAAAAAGGACTCTACTGGATTCTTCGTAATTCATGGGGTTCAGGATGGGGAGAAAATGGCTATATGCGTACTGAAGCTTACGCAGCACGCGTCGCCTGTGCAGCTACCTATCTTGAAGCTAATACTTTTGATCCAAATTTATGTCACTATGGTATTAATCCCGACTCAAGTACTATCGATATTCAAGGTGGCACTGGAGTTATCAATGTGATAAGCTCACCTGTTGGTTGTTCAACGGGAGAGTGGAATGCTACTGAAACCTTAGACTGGGTAAATTTAACAGGAACTATAAATGGTACAGGAAGTGGAACATGGAGTGTCCCATTTAGTGTAGATGCCAATGATGCTTCACCTCGAAGTGGTGCAATAGCTATTGCCAAACGAACATTTACAGTTAATCAAGATGGAGAGATAGCTACTACATTTTATGACCAAGATACTAAATTAATGTGGCAAGATGAAGCCTATACCCAAGAAGAATTTGATGCATATATCGGTAATACTGAAGCAGGGAAAATACTCTACTGGGACAGTGCCATTACATATTGCAATAGCTTACAACTTGAAGGCTATACAGATTGGCATTTACCTACACTTAACGAGTTGTCAGGTATTGTTGATAAAAGCAATCAGCCAACAATCAAAACTGGCTTTCAAAATGTCATAGATAAAGAATATTGGACTTCACTAAGCGTTGATGATGAGAATGCAATATACATTTATTTTAGTGATGGAAATATATATTATTGGGAAAAAAGTTGGAGTAGTTTTGTTCGCTGTGTGAGACCTCACAGCATAAATAAAGTCAATCCATCTATCTTAATGTATCTTTTACATTAAGATCCTATTTTTTAATAACTGTTCCAATTCCATCACGAGTGAAAATCTCTAAAAGGATGGAATGTTCTATACGTCCATCAATAATATGTGCTTTTTCAACACCATGATCAACTGCTTCTAAACAAGCATCTACCTTGGGAATCATACCTCCATGTATGGTACCATCAGCTTTAAGTGCCTTAATCTCATCTTCGTGAAGTGTTGATAAAAAATTCATCTCTTTATCTAAGACTCCTTTAGTATCAGTCATAAAAATAATCTTTTTCGCGCCAATACTTGCGGCAATTTTACTTGCTGCTAAATCAGCGTTGATGTTATATCCAGGATGACTTAAACTGTTATCACCTCCAATAGGAGCGATTACAGGAATAAACTTTTCTGCAATAAGGTTTTCAACCACACTAGCATCAATATCAGTAATTTTTCCAACTAAGCCATATTTATCATAATCAATCGGTTTTGCCTTGATAAAACCAGCATCTTTACCACTGATTCCAATAGCCTTTGCACCATGATAATTAAGTAATGCAGTAATCTCTTTATTGATACTTCCTGAAAGTACCATTTCTACAATTTCCATCACTTTTTCATCAGTAACACGAAGTCCATCTATAAACTCTGTTCCAAGCTTAAGTCTATCAAGCATACCACTAATCTTGTTGCCACCACCATGCACAACAACAGGTTTAATACCTACTAGGTACATCAATAAAATATCTTGTGCCACCTTATCTTTAAGTTGGGGATTTATCTGTGCTGAACCACCGTATTTAATAACAAATATTTCATTAGAAAATTGTTTGATATAAGGAAGTGCGTCAAGGAGTGTTTTTACTTGAGGAATTTTTTTCTGCATATTGGAATCGTCTTTACATGTAAGGTTTTATTGGCGCGATTATAGCGAAAACTCCCTAGAAGAGAGTTTTACTTAAATATTTTCTTAACATCGTTATTGATAGCACCAGGAACTGTAGAGATTTTCATAAATGTTCCCATTTTTAGCAGTGGATACATGACTGCAATATAATACTTTGGTTCAAGAATTTTTGCTTCTCCATTTTCAATCATAACAGGATATGGTAGGAGTGCTGCGTTTGTTGTTCCAGTTTTTTTAATAAATTTCGTTGTACGTTTTCCTAGTTTTACACCCACTAAGGCTCTGTTTTTTGAAAGCTCTTGAACAAATACTGTCTTTTTTGATTTTTTAGCTTTTGCAAGTAATTTAGCGTGAGTCCCTTTTCCCACGGTTACCATATCATTATACCCTGGCATACCACTCATAAAAACATATTTAGGTAGAAGCGTATTTTTTACGATATCTTCAGAATCTTTAAGCCCTTCAAAATGTGTTCGAATACTTTCTAAAGCCGCCTTTGATACTGAATCGTCATAATCATCTTGCATAAAAGCTTTTGTTACGTAAAGCGGATTAAGAAAGCTAATTTCATTATCTTTTTTATTCACTAAAACACGTAATGATGCACTAAATGCACGGTCTTTCTTATCTGCCATCTTCACTAAAGCATCATTTGTAAAGACGATACTAACAAGTTTCTTTTTCTTATCTAAAGCTTTTGATGACACAATATTAAAGCCAGCTTTTTCAAGTTGTGTTTTCACTACATCAGGTTTCAGGTACGCACCTCTTAAATAGAGGCTAACACGACTATTTTTAATATCACCCACTTTAAGATTATCTTCTGAAAACGTTGTATTTAACTTAGTTGGCGGTGTCCTTTTAGAAAAGATGATAGGAGTATTTCGCTTATGTTTAAACTCACGATGAAAATCAATTTTTTGATTTGCTCGGTTAGGCTTAATCGCTTTATTGGATCTAATATCAGGATATTGCGTTTCTACCTGAACGGCAGTTGGGACAACAGCTGTCACCTTTGGAACTTCAGGGACAACAGCGGTCACCTGAGGAACTTCAGGAATTTGTATTAATCTCGTATTATTAGCATCATTAGCTAAAGAAATAGAACTTAAAAAAAGCAGTGCTATTGAAGTAATAGACATCATTGTTTTAGATTTCATTATTATTCCTACTTATTTAAAAATGTCCCAAATTTTAGCTAATTTTAGCTGGAAAAATAAAGTTTTTCTTATAATAGTGAAAGTAAAATTCAAAGACGCTACAGTAAGTTACGCTATTTTTTCTATCAATTTTGGATCTAATGTCAACTCTAGATCTAAAAGTGATAGCGGCAGAGCAAAGTCTTTAATCTTTACATAGTCTTTATAAGTTACCAACAAAGAATCAGCTTGGCTTCTATCTAAAAGATTAACAAGCTCCTCTTTTGTAAAATAATGGTGATCAGGAAAATACACTTTATCTACCACTTGAGGCAAAAAAGCATCAAGACGCTCAGGACGAGCAATAGCTGTTACAAGTAACATTTTTGGCTTTGATTCTCTCAATATAACATGACGCTTGAAGTCTTTGCCTTCTTTTACATGTAAGACATCTTTGGAACTCCAATGGCGTTCTCTGTAGGGACCTGAAGGCAAACAAAAATTATTTGATGTTTCAACATCAATAACAATATCAAGCTTTTTTATATGATGTTTAGAATACCCATCATCCAAAAAAATAATTTCAGCAGACATCTCTTTTGCTTTTTCTATCCCCTCTTCACGCTTTTCACTTACAATAACAATAGATTTTGGTAATTTTTCAGCATATATCATCGCTTCATCACCACTAATTAAAACATCTTCTAAAATATTTTTTCCATCAGAAACAACATATAAACCTTTTGATTTTCGTCCATATCCTCGTAAAACAATAGCAGAGTTATTATATTGAGAAGCAAGTGCTGTAACAAGGGGTGTTTTGCCACTACCACCAACAGTAAGATTGCCAATGCTCACAATGCGAATATTAAAATCATATACAGGCATACGCATAAAACGTACTTTCATTATAAAACAATACAGCACACTAAGAGGAGATAAAAGCCATGATAATAGCTTTTGAAAAGGGGTTGGAGCGTAAAAATAACGCTCAATCCATGAAATCATTAGACTCGTGTTTTACTAATTTCTTTAATTGATTCACAAACATATTTAATCTCTTTATCTGTCATACTAGCAAAATTTGGAATACTCAATACCTGCTGAAAAGTCTGCAATGCCACAGGAAAATCATTAACACGAAGAGAATATTTACTTTTATAATAACTCATAAGATGTAGAGGGATATAGTGTAATCCCGTTTGAATACCTTTAGCATCAAGTTCACGAGCAAAAGAGTCCCTATTTTTATCAATTTTAATAATATATAAAGAACAGGCATGATCGTCATTTATTGTTGGCAAACTTATATGAGCCACACCAGAGAGTTGTTCATTATAAATTGCTGCAATTTCACGTTGTCTTGTAATATTTTTATCTTGTGTCTTTAATTTTTCAAGATTATATGCTGCATCAAGAGGACTGATAGTATATTTACTACCAATATCCACAATATCATAAATGTATTCTAATGAATCTTCATCCACGACCATAGCATGATTACGTAATAGTATTGCACGTTCTATAATATCTTCATCATCACTCACCATAACGCCACCATTACTATAGGCATTTTTCAAGTGAGGGGAAAAACCAAAACAAGTGATATCAGCACCAGTTGAGCCTATTTTAGCACCTTTAAATGTAGCTCCTAATGCTTCAGCTGCATCTTCAATTATTTTTACATCATAAATATGAGCGATATTGTAAAGGCGCTCTAGATTTGTACATTGACCCGCGATATGACTCACAATCACCGCTTTAAGTTTTTTTGACTTATTATCTGCTAGATAGGTTTCCAATTTATCTAAATCAACATTATACGTTTGAGGATCAATATCGATAAAAATAGGCTCCGCATCAAAATGACGAACTACCTCAGGAACAGAAGGAAACGCATCTACAGAACATAAGACTTTATCGCCACGCTTAAGATTAATAGCAAGCATAGCTAAATGAAGTGCTGAAGTACCGTGAGAGGTTGCCAAAGCAAATTGGGCACCTGTATATTTTTCAATGGCTTCTTCAAAATCTTCAATAACCCCTCGAGCTTTACCATCAAGAACTTGATTAATCTTTTGGCGTTCACTACTGCTAACTTCTACACGGTTAAATGGTACTTGCATCATACATTCCTTATAAAGTAATATCTCTTGGATAATTAAAATCGTGATTAATCGTACGCGAGGTTAATTTTGCAATAACTGGCATACGACGTTTAAACTGGTTGCGATAAATACGTGTAATAATCATATCTACCATCTCTTTTTCAAAGCCTTCTTCAATAAGTTCATCATAAGAGTAACGCTCTTCTACATAACGTTTAAGAACGCTATCAAGCTGAGCATAAGTATAACCCAACTCCTCTTCATCACTCTGCCCTTCCCATAAGTCTGCTGAAGGTGGCTTATCGATAATGACATTGGAGACATCAAGATAACGTGCTAGTTCAAAAACTTCTGTCTTATACAGATCCCCTATAGGATTAATCGCACTAGCAAGATCACCAAAAAGTGTCCCATAGCCTAGCATCAATTCACTTTTATTACTTGTGCCTAAAACTAATGCATTTTGCTCTGCTGAGATATCAAAAAGTGTCGCCATACGCATCCGTGATGAAAAATTCCCTTTTCTCAAGGCATTCATACTCTCATCTTCATAAGAGCGCAAAAGTGACTCAATACTTTTAGTAACAGCCTGCATTTTAAATCTTTTAATCAAAGTATCTGCATCATCAAGTGAACTCTGCGAAGAGTAATGCGAGGGCATTTTCACACAAAGAAGTTTATCACCAAAGGCATGTTGAGCCAGCACAGCAACAACAGCAGAGTCAATCCCTCCACTAAGTCCTACAACAACATTTCTGAGTGAAGTTTTATGTACCTCATCTTGCAAAAATTTAATCAGATAATCACTTATCTGTGCATACTTAGACATCAAGAAACCTTTAGTATTTTTTAATTCCAGTAAGTATATCTAAATTTTCTTACTCAGGTAGAAATTATATTTGTTTTTCTAATTAATATACTTTTTCCGATGCTATTTTTTCTAGTTTGTTACATGTAAGATTTAAGAGAAGATTATCTAATATCATAATTTACCTCTAAATGCTTGGTCTAAAATGGAAGCTTTTAGGGCTATAAGAGTGTTCATTTTCTCTTTTTGAACTGATTTAACTTTTTCTAAATTTTGCGAAACTTCATCCAAATATTTAACTGCTTTTTGTTGTATATTTAGTGGGGGAAGTGGAACACCTATTGTTTTTAAAACTTTCAAATTTATATTCATTTGAGCAGTTGTGGTTGCTTGTGATTCCAATTGTTGTTTTAGCGTTAATAAAAAATAATATATGAAATCATTTGAATTATTTTCAGAATATATCCCAACAACACTATCAGGAAAACAACTATCAATACCTAAAATAGCTACATCACCTATGTTAGCTGCAATCGTCATACAAATAGTACCTTTTTTCCATAATTTACTTTGAGATAAACCAAATTCACTATATGTTTCAGTAAAAGTATCTATATATTTATTTGCATTTCTTACATCACCAGTTTGAATAAAAGGATAATTTCCTCCAAAATGTTGTTTATCATTTCTAGGTCTATGTTTTGATTTACCTCTATTTACATCTGCAACATCAAAAAAAGGTATTTTCTCATACTTCTCTTCCAACTCACCAAAAACATCATTCAAAACACTTCCCATAAACAGATCAGCTTCTTTTATATTCTCTACATGTAGAGCTATTGATTTATCTATTTTTTCAAATAGTTTATCCAATTTTGATACTATTCTTTGTTGTTCTGAAAGAGGTATTTTAGGAAATGGAAAATTCCTTAAATATGTTAATCCAACAAACTTTTGTG
>JAYEPE010000096.1:0-3999 GCA_034723735.1 Campylobacterota bacterium
GGTCGTCTATAAGAATCTATCTCTATTTTTCTGAAATGGCTAAATTTAGGTACTTTAGCTATTCTCAAAAATCGTTATCAAAACTTATTCTTGATAATTTATTGTTTTATTGACTTTCGAAAATAAGATTTTAATATGTGTTGTTGTTTGTTTTGACATTCTTTATTTTCCTTTTCTCTCACTGCTAACTCTCTCTATAATCTCATTATTTGTACAGTTAAAATCACGATTTGCCAATTTTTCTAAGATAACAAAGTTGTAACAAAAAGTGTTGCATACTCATAATCTTTCAAAAATTCTATCAATTCATCAAAATTATATGCTCTCTTTGAAGAGGTGTATTCTTGAGAGGAAGAGACAAATCTACTCATATCAAGAGGTGTATCACTTAAAATAGCTATAAAAAGTTCATAACTATCTCGCTGATTATCTATAAGACCTGCTTCAAAAACAACAGGATACTCTTCTGATGGGATTTGTACTTTTTTTTCTATCTTCTTTGATTGCTCCAATACTGTTACTATCCCATTTTCATAAAGATTAAGAAGAGTAATATATCCCTCTTTTTTTGTGCTAATATCAAAGTGAAATTTATCTCCATCTATTAAAGGAGATTTACTAATTTTCAAATTGAAAATATCTGATTTTTTAGTTACAAAAAGTTTTTCAAACTCATATTCACTTAAAACAAAAAGATGTTCACTGTACTTTAAATACCAACTATCATTCATCCGTTGGAGTTTAAAATCTAGTATACACTCTAACTCTGATGATAAATTTTTTAAAAGAGGTGTATGATGCAGATAACTAGTTTCCTCTTGTAAACATTGAAATTTTGTAACAGTTTTTTTCACTCTATGACTCAAATCAAGATTGATATATTTTAATGCTACATAAAATATTCCCTCTTTTTGCTCTGTTTTTACTCTCCTTATATTATAAAGATTAAGCTTTGTTTGAACATCTACAAAAGATTTACTCTCTATTTCTATTCCATCGTTTTTTTCTACAATTGTATCTGTAAAACTACTCTCAATTGTTGTTAAAACAATCTGTGCAATATCCTCTTTAGCATTAGACTTTGCTTCTTTTAATGTTTTTCCCTCTCCATATCCTATTATTTCATACTGTATATCAGATGAGATATTTGTGTACCAAGCTGGAGCTGTTTTTGGTTTTGGAGTTGTGCAGGAGGTTAATAATAAAAGAGTGATAAATAATAATATTGAACTCTTCATCTCCCTACAATCCCAACCCAATATTCCCATCAAAAACAGGTACTTGTTCATAACTTGCACCCATCTCATAAGATTTCTCTTGTACATTTGACTTTACATAGCTATACAATCTATCTATATTTGAGTTATTTTTTATTAATCCTCGCATCAGATAATAAGAGAATAATCTATTGCTTTTTTCATCAAATTTATTAGAGTATTGTGTATCTCTCCCTGCTGATATTACGAGCATCTTCTTTTTGTTAAATGTTACTCTTTTTGGGACAACTCTTGTCGCTGCAACACCTTTTATAAGGGCTTGATTGTCTGTTCCTCCACTAAAACAGCTATCTACAAATGCTATGACCTTTTTAGCTTTTGAGTTACTGAGTGCTTTATATATGTTTTGGAGTTTGAAACGTTTATCACTTAAATCGGATGGATTCATATCTTGAGCTAACATAAAGGGGGTATTATTTTGAGAGGCTAAAGGAATTCCGTGACCGCTATAATAAAAATATACAGTATCCTCTTTTTTTACTCGACGTAACATATCTTTGAGTGTATAATCTATTTTTGAACCTGTCGCATCTCTATTTATAAGTGTTCTTGTGTGATTTTCTGCAATACCTAAACGCTTCTGCATCACTTTTTTAAACTGTTTAGCGCTATTTGAGGAGTAGGCTACTGGGTCTGTGTATTCGTAGTTTTCTATTCCTATTATAAAGAGCCACTTTTTTGAGTCTGTTTGAAGCCCTTTCGCATTTGAAAGGTATTGCGATATATCATCTACTCCCCCTTTTGTATCTTCAAGAAGTGCTATCTGTGCTTCTAAGGCTAACTTTTGTGTTTTAAGTTGCTCTTTTCTTGCCAAACTCTGCTTTTTGCTTCTTGCATTCTGTTCTAGTTTCCATTTTCTTTTTTGAAGTTGGGCTATTTCGGGGTCTTTTGAGTAGTTTATCTCTCCTATACCATACGCGCTACTATCTATATCTAGTGAACGGCTGAGAAGTGGGGATACTGGGAGATTGAGACTTCCATTATTTATCGATACTGTTATATTTTTGGGTTTAAAATTATCGCTGTTGAGTATCGCCTTATACTCTTGATTTGAAAGAGTTAAAGAGAGTGTTTTTAAACTTAATTTAGCATTTTCATAACTAAACTCTAATTTTGGTTTAATATATTTGATATTCTTTTCAAAATATTCCGCTTTTTCTATGGGAACATTAAAAGATATTTTCTCTTTAAAATCTCCTTTTTCAGATTTAACTATTCCATAAAATGTTTCACTATCTGCATCATATTTTAAACTATTTTCTAAGTAGGGTTTTTTATAGATTATAGAGTATGCTTTTTGCATCGCATTAAGAGTTATAGCTTTTATATTGTTTCTCTTTTTTGCTACTGCATTATTATAGGCATCTGTTAAATCTTTTACTTTCTTATTATAAATTTTTACCTTCTCTGCATAACGGTTTTCAATACCTTGTATCTCTAAAGAGCGTTTCGTTTTTGCATCGCTAATACGTTTCTCAAAAGTGATAGTTTTTTCATATTTACCTTTTGTTAATTCTTTAATTGGGGGAAGAATCTTTGGTTTTAATGGTTTTTGTGGAAAAGATGGTTTTTTTGTAAAAAGCTCTTTCTTTACAAAAATATTTGTCAATGCTGTAACTTTTTCCAGTTCCGTCAATTTTACATCATAAGTATTTGCACTGAGGGATATTGTTAGCATTAAAGCTACAACTATTTTTTTGATTGTATTCATTTTTTTCCTTTATTTTTATCTTTAGAGCCACGAATAAATTCACAGTTCCGATGAAGAGCAAATAATCAAAGTTATTGTCTGCCTCTAACACAACGAACATAATACTCATTACTCAGAGAACTGCTGCTCGTAAGGCCAGTGTAGAAATGGACGCTCCAAGCGTCAGAACTAAACGATACATCCTCAGAAGAAGACCAATAATCGTAAGACGTTAGTTTATTTAGTTTACTTTTACTGCTATGTAATCTTTTAAGTGTTTCTATATGCGGTAATCTCCAATCAGAATATCCCACTAAAGAGAGATTTTTACAATAGTTTTTTGCATCTTGCCAATCTTTCCTTATAGTTCTTGAAGCATCATTATCTTGCCACATGAAGCCATCTATTGTTGTTGTATTATCTCTTATTTTTTTCTGTCGTGCTATCTCTTTCTCTCTCTGAACTCTTTTTTGTCTTGCAATCTCTTTCTCTCTCTGAACTCTTTTTTGTCTTGCAATCTCTTTCTCTCTTTGAACTCTTTTTTGTCTAGCAATCTCTTTTTGCCTAACTCTCTCTTTCTCTCTTTGAACTCTTTTTTGTCTAGCAATCTCTTTTTGCCTAGCTCTCTCTAACTGTTTCTCTTTTCTTATCCTCTCCTGCTTCTTTTTAAGTTTATATGCCTCTACTTTTTTAGGATAAGTTTTTAGTATATATTTTTCCATCGCATCATCATACTCAGTTTGAGATATATACCCTTTAGAGTCTGTATCCCATATAAAACTCTCTTTTTTTTCTACTATGGCTAATTCTTTAGGCTTTGTTTCTTTACAGGCTGTGAATAGTAGTAAAACTACTATTGATGTTAGTATCTTTTTTTTCATTGGGTTCCTTTTTATTCTATTTTTTTATTTTCAATATATCTATTATCTATAATTTTACTTATAAAATCATCAATCAATGGTTCAAATATCTCTTTATTTTTATTTTTCAAATACAAGAATTTATAATGAGTGATAAGATTATTTAAATCAC
>JAYEPE010000097.1:0-3992 GCA_034723735.1 Campylobacterota bacterium
AGCTACTGGATTAGACCTAGTCGATGATTGATAATAAATAGACAAAATATGTCTATTTAATTTAATATAATTTTCTTAGAAATAGAATCTAAGGAAAATAAAATGAGCATTCAAGAGATATTAAACGATCATGGAATACATTCAATTTGGCATTTTACTGATAGAAGTAATTTAAGCTCTATAGAACAAAATGGTTTACTTTCTCTTGATTCTAGTAAAAGTGTCAATGGCAGAGCTAATTTAGGCACAAGAAATCATTATTTATGCCTATTCTATGTACTTTAACTTATTATTGGCGCTGATTTTTAGCTCCGCTCATGACACTCAGAGCTATCATGAATCTCCACTGTATTCTTGTTGTAAGAAATGGTGTTTTTAGCTTCTGGCTTATTTATATGCTCTTTTAATTTTATCTATTTAAACTTCTTATCATGAAATTTATACCACTTACAGCGTTTTTTGTTCTTTATAGAGTAGATATTGTAGGTGAATTTTCTTCCACACTCTTGACACTCAAATGTAGCACGTTTTTTAAACTTGTTATAGTGAACAAACAGAAAGTTACCAACTTGATCACCTTTTTTATAAACTGGCTTTTCATTTTTAGCATAGGCTTTTTCAGTAAGTAGTGCATCTTCTCTCTGCTTAACTAGCCAGGCAGGTTCAATATCTTCTTCAAATTCATAAGCCATTTAAAAACTCATCTTACTGAAATGGCATCTTAGACATAATAATTTCTTTTTGGTCAACATATTGCTGACAATCTACACCACCTAGTTTAGTACAGGTTTGTTGCCATAGTTTAGAATGACCATCATCTTTAGTGTGTATATATCCTTCTTTAAACATAAGAGCATGAGCATACTCATGTGCAATTACACTATCAACCATATAATCCATACTCTCTTGCATCACTTTTTTATTTAGATATATTTTTATCTCTCCATTTTCATATGAAGTCAGACCATAGAGTTTACCTTTAAATTTGTCGGTAACGATAAGTGGGACTTTAAATGTAAAGCCGAAGTTGTTTTTCATATGTTGTAGAACTTCTTGTTCTTTATTAAAGATTCTTTGTTTGTAGCTATCCGGTATATCATTGTTTTTAAAAGAGTAGCTTTTGTAGTAGTTACTTGCCAGAACTGCTACAGCAATTAGAATAATACTAATGAAAATGATTTCTAGTCTCTTTTTAAACATAAAATCTTATAAACCCAACTCTTGCTTACAATCTATACAGTGAGATGATTTAGGAACTGATATTACCCTCTTAAATAAAATATCCATATTGTGTACCTCATATAATACAAATAGCCAACCATTTACACTACCAAGTAGGTAAAAGATAAATTTAGTAGTAGACTAAAGTGTTATTACTAAGTTAGAGGCATTACAGTTTAATCAAATTAAAAAGACTAACAATTTCTCCTTATTTAGATATTGGATTATCATAATCTTGGAAAGCATTTAGCGTTTAGTTTGTAGTAACTTACATATAGGATGCAATAGAAAAGCATTGTGCTTTTACTATCTATAGTTATGAGGCTGTAAGAAGAACTAAACACTTAAATTATAAGGTTGAAAAAATGTATTATGTAGGTATAGATGTAGCAAAGCAATTTCATATAGCTTGTGTACTAGATGATTCGAATAAATATCTAGTTAAAAACTTTAGAATAGAGTCTGAAATCTCTGAGTATTCTCAGTTGAATTCACTTCTAATAAATATAGACAAAGACAACTCAAAGTTCATTATCGGACTTGAAGCTACAGGTACTCTGTTTGAGAACTTGTATCTGTTTCTTCAAAAACAAGGCTACAATGTGGTATTATTAAATCCATATCAAACTACAAAGTTTAGAGAGATGGATACCATGAAGTATGTAAAAAATGATAATATTGATTCACAGATGATAGCTGCACTTTTAAAGAGTGGTAGATATTCTGAAGCCTATGTTTCAGAAGAACTCTATCAATCTATAAAGTCACTTTATCGTCATAAAGCTACACTGATGCAAGAGATGAAGTCTGCTAAGAGACAAGTAAGCACAACACTTGTTGTTGTGTTCCCTGAGTTTGAGCAAATTATCAAAGATCCATTTAGTGTATCTGGTATGGCTCTGCTTGAGAAGTATCCTACAGCTCTACACTATAAAGGTGCTAGTGCTGATAGGATATTAAAAGTCTTTAGAAATATTAAGGGTAATAATTTCAATTTGCAAAAAGCAAATGATTTATTAGACCTTGCAAGACTTACTATTTATCAAGGTAATGCCAGTGATGAGAGAGCTTATGTTATTCACTCTAATCTTAGAAGAATCAGATTCTTAAAAGAGGAGATTGAAGCATGTGAATCTCAGATGTTTACATTACTCAATGAATCTGCACAGGCAGTATCAACTTCTATCTCAGAAGATGAAGAGATTTATATTGCTGATTTAGTAGATAATCTTCGCTCTATTGATGGAGTGGCAGATAAAACTATATTTGCTGTTCTCTCTGAGTGCGGAGATATAGCTAGGTTTAGATCAGGTCAAGCTTTTATAGGCTTTTTAGGACTCTATCCAACTCTGCATCAATCAGGTAACACTACTAAGTATGGTAGGTTAGCTAAGAGAGGTGCAAAGTTAGCAAAGCTTGCTATATATCAAGCTGCTATCGCTTGCGTGCGACACAATGATGAACTTAAAAAGATTTATCTTGATAAAAAATCATCTGGTCGTGCACCTAAAGAGTGTGTCGTTATCGTTGCTAGAAAACTAGCTATGATTATCTATTCTATCTATAAAAATAATACACCATACAATCCAGCACGAGTATTCAACACTAGTGCTAGTTTAAGTCATTAAATTTGATTAACAATGTAATGTGAAATAACCCATTAATAACACTTTAGTCCAACTATCAAACTTAATTGTTGGTATCGGTATTTTTAATATTTGACGAAACTAGGTTTCATCTTTAAAACACTTACTTAAGCTATATAGTTCACTATATAAATTCAAGTGCTCAAAAGATGAAACTCAAGCAGTTTTAACTGCTAAAGTTCTTTGAAATCTTATTGTTATTGGAAAAAGTATGTCTTTTTTAGTTTTTAGTCCTTGTTTAAGCTATTCTTTATAGGATGGCTATAACATTTGATGGGATTATACATTAAGAGTATAAATTAAAGGTTAGTAAAGTTCAATATAGTAGAATATTTTATATGAGGATTAAATCATGCAAAAAAAATTTAAAGTACTAAATATAAAATGCGGTGGATGTGCAAATACAGTACAAAAGTCACTACAAGAAGATTTTGGCGAGGTAGAGGTTAACCTAGAGCAAGAACCTAAAGTCGTTACGGTAAATATAAAAGATGAAGAACATGAAAGACTTTTTTGTAAAAAGATGAAAGGTCTTGGCTACCCAATGGCTGATGAAAATCTTGGTACATTTGCAGCAACTGGACTTAAAGCAAAGAGTTTTGTCTCATGTGCTGTGGGAAAAATGAATCAATAATAAAACTAAAAGTCTCATCTAAACCAGCTTTGATAAAGAGTCTCTCCTCTGTATAGGGATGAGTAACTTGCAAAGATGAAGCATGAAGCAGCAGTCTATGACAATTATAGTATTCTCTTATAAACTTATTGTGTTCCCCTCGACCATATTTTGTATCGCCCAATATATGATGTGATATATGTTTCATATGACGACGAAGTTGATGTTTTCGTCCAGTTTTTGGAAATAGTTTTACTAAAGAGTATCTTGTTTTATCGTACTTTCCAACTGAAAAATCCAATTCAACTCTTGCTAATCTTTCATACTCTGTTTGTGCTTCTTGAGCCTCTTTTTCTGCCCTTGCATTTTTATCAGCGATTTTATCTAGTTTAACACTAAGAGCGTGCTCTATTAATCCTGTTTCATCTGTATAACCACGAACAACTGCTAGGTAAGTTTTTTTAATTGAGTGAAATTTAAACTGTTCAGACATAAGTTTTGAACTATCTTTA
>JAYEPE010000098.1:0-3991 GCA_034723735.1 Campylobacterota bacterium
AGACAAATTTTATTCAGAATCTTCTAACTCTTGAGACTCTATATTAGGATCAATACCCTTTACACGCATCGCAAATTCTAATAAAATCTCTGACATATCATCTTTAGACATTTTTTGAGCTTCTAAAGTAGATACTTCACTATTAAGACTTGCTTGAATCAAATCTTGAACACGTATAATTTCATTTTGTAAGGTATTGCTATTTTGTTGCTGTTCTTGACGAAGAGAATTAATCTGTTGATTAAGCTCTTCTTGCGCCGTTTCAATGCTTTTATTAACACGTTTTTCTTCTCGTAGCATCTGCTCTTTTAGATCACTAGCACTCTCTTGAGAAGCATTACTAAGATTTTTAATTTTTTGATCTAAGAGTTCTTGGGTCTGACGTAAGTCATTTTGCATATTTTCTTGTAAAACACGCATTTGATCTTGTATTTCACGGTTTGATTTTTCTAGAAGTTCTTGAATATCACCAAGTTCATTTTGAAATTCACGTGACTGTGACCCAAAAATGAGTTCGCGTATCTGATCAATATTATCTGTTTTTTCTTCATTGTTATTCATAAGGATTATCCTAAAGCAAGGTAGGAGATTGTATCATATCTTTATTGACATAGCTCTGTATTGTACTGTTTTGCTATCTCTTTTGCTTTAATAACATCTTCATTATCATAAGGGCAAGTTCGTGATAGGGAGTGAAGATACACAAGCATCTGCTTATAACTTGTAATAAATTGATGGCATTTTTTTTGATCTAAGAGTGATTGTATTTCTAGAAAATAGTGATAAAGGGCAGTCACGTCATTCAGGCACGATGTAGCACTGTTATCCATTCTTGCTTTTAAAAGCTCTTTTTTATAAGTATTAAAGCTAGTTTGAAGGTTCACAAACTTAAGTTCTTCATCTGAGAGTTCTTCATTTTCTGGAGATAGAGCAAAAGAAGCTTTTACTGCACGAGATTCTCGAATATCCCTTGCTTTATTTGTATGCAACGAAGCAAGAAATTGATATTTTTTCTTTTTAAAGAGAAGTTCTAATCGTGCTAATATTCGCTTTAATAAAGCATCATTTGACTTTTTTAATAATCGTAACTCACTCATATAATCAATACGCTGAGTACTAGTGCTTTCAATATCAATACGATGACCATAAGCTTGAATTGTATTGCTTGATACAATATGTTTATCAATTTGAGCATACTCATGTTTAAAATATTTACTCTGCATTAAAACCTGAAAACCCTCTGTATTCTCATAGAGAGGATTCCCCATAGAAGAGTAAAATCTTGGAAAACTATCACTCGCTATAAGAGATAGCATCATAAATATATATATTAGTATTAATTTCATTTTTCTCCTAATTCTTGCATTACTGTTATTCGCTTTGTTACATCAAGCCGTTTGCAAGCACTTTCAAAAGCTTGTGCCTCTCCAATAATATAACACTCTTTTTTAGCTCTTGTTATTGCGGTATAAAGGAGTTTTGTATTATGCATAATATAGTGCGAGAAACTCATAGGTATAACAACTTTTTCATATTCCATTCCTTGAACTTTATGAATCGTTAGTGCATACGAAAGCATAAGATGTGTACGTATCTGCTCTTTTTCATATCGTACTACAACTGCTTCATTAGGAAAGAAAACATACACCTGATCTGCATCACTATCGATTTTAAAGAGTAGTCCTATCATACCATTAAAAATACGACGCTCTTGAGAATCCGAGCCTAACTTAAAATCATCCATAGAAAATGAGGGCATATTATCATTTTTGAGATGCACTACCTTATCCCAAAGACGATATCCCACACCATTACGTTCAAAATGACTCTCTTGAGAGGGGTTAAAATACTCTTGCAAAACCTTATTGAGGTTATCTACTCCAAGTAGTCCCCCTCGCATAGGAGTAATCACCTGAAAAAAGTTTAAATACTCTCGAATTTTTTTCTCTTTTAGAAGTTTTCTTGATTCAGGAATTATACTAAGGGTTTCTCTTGCAATTTGTACTAATATCTCTTGTGAATTATGCTCACGAACTTCAGCAATTTCACGTGAATTCAAGGAATTTTTCATTGCATAATAATTAGCAATACTTACATCAATAAAATGAAAATCATCATAACTCTTTTGATATTCAGGCACACTACCTTCACGAATATTATTGGCAATCATAGCAATAGCTTGCTCTTCACTTTGACGAAATATTTTAGTAAGTTTTACGATAGGGGTCAGCTCTAGGCTCAAAATATCTCCAAGAACGCTTCCCGCCCCAATAGGAGGAAGTTGGGCATCATCACCCACGATAATAATAACCCCATCACTTCTAACTTTTGCAAGAAAACGGGCAAATAACATAGAGTTAATCATGGAAGCTTCATCAATCAAGACCACTTTATACGGCATGCTATCACGCGTATCAAACTTAACAAGCAGACTTTGAATCGTAGCACTTTCATAACCACTACGCTCTCCAATACGCTGTGAAGCAATCCCACTGAGTGCACAAGTAATAATCTCTTTTTCATGATAACGACGATTTAAAAGCTTAAGTATTGATTTTGCTGTAGTACTTTTTCCTGTTCCTGCATAGCCCACAAGAGATAAAATACTCACACCAGAATTGATCACTTCCAAGGCTTCTCTCTGCTGCTCAGCCAAAGGAAATTCTGAATCTTTTAAAAATCCTTCAAGGTCTTTAGTGATAACACCATGGTTCTCTTTAGCACGCGCAGTAAATCTTTCATATAAAAATAGTTCCGCCTCATACAATCTATCAGGAGCAAGCAGGTGTGAGGGGAACTCTTTAATACTATGCTCATTAATACGCTCTAACAAAACACTCTCATAAAGCTTATTTTCACCATAAAACTCTAAGGCTTCATCCATTTTACTAAAGAGATTATCTTTCATGACTGCACTATTACCCTCTTGATCGCAGAGCTGATTTAAAAGTGAATCCATAGCGGCACTCACACGTTGAGGCGAACGTAATTCTACTCCCATTTTCAAAGCAATTTCATCCGCTTTTCTAAAACCGATACCAGTAATTGATGTCAATATATAAGGATTTTCTCTAATCTTTCTTTGAGGCTCTTTTACATCTTTAAGTGCATTAGCGATAGTAGAAAGAAGTGTTGGAGTAACCCCAAAAGGAATTAAAAACTCCCCTAAAGAGCGAAGTGAGCGAAACTGTTTCCAACTTGCTTGAATACTTTTAAGGCGCTTGGCTTTAATACCTTTATTGTCTAAAAGTTTCTCGATATCATTATCAAGAATATCAATAAGCCCTGCTTCACCATATTTTTCTATCATATCAGCAGTAAGCTTTTTACTAAAGCCTTTAATGACACGATTAAGAAAAAAGAAGAGTTCATTTTGGTTTACATGTAAGGATTCAAATTTAAAGCTTTGAGCGTATTTTGGATGCTCAACATACTCACCCTTGAGCGTAATTGCCGCCCCTTTAAGGTGTGAAACATCACTTTCATAATAAGTACCACTAATTTTTTCTTTTGATTTTAAAACAGCAATAAAAAAGCCATTATCTTCAAAAAGAACGTGCTCTATCTGTCCTATGAGAGTCTGCATCTAACTTATGCCTTAACGCGCTCCAAACGTTCTGCCTCTTGCGCCTTATACAACTCTGCACATCCACGAGAAAGCTCACGGATTTTTAATATATAATTTGCGCGTTCAGTTTGGGAGATGGCCTTTCGTGCATCAAGAATGTTAAAAGTATTTGAAGCCAACATACATAAATCATAAGCTGGAAGTGGCAATTCAGCGTCAAGAGCACGTTTACACTCTAGTGCTTTTGCCTCAAAATCTGCAAAAAGCATAGTAGTGTCAGCTATTTCAAAGTTATATTTTGAAAACTGTATTTCACTCTCTTTATGAATATCACGGTAATAAGTAGTCCCATGCTCATTGTCATTCCAGACAATATCAAAAATAGAATCAACACCTTGAAGATACATAGCCAAACGCTCTGTT
>JAYEPE010000099.1:0-3978 GCA_034723735.1 Campylobacterota bacterium
GGCTTATGGTGTTGATTGTTGTCTTTATAATACATATAAATTATGATTCCATAAAACATTGACAATGAAGGCATTTTATCCCTTTAGATATTTATACCCAATTATAGCATATAGGTTTTTAGGCTTTCAAATCTAGCACTATCTTTTTTAATTTGTATTACGATTGTAATATAAAAATATTATTTACAATTTATAGAATCAATTTTTCAATTCAAAATTAAAGTAATGTTCCATCTTAAGCAATCTGTTGGTTTTAGAAACTTATATTGATGACCTGACCCTGACTTTTTTTAAATGTAAAATCAAATCCTCATGATATTGATTTACCTGTTATCTTAAAAAGTGCTTCATAAGAAGTTAAGGAGTATTTCATGAACGCTTTATTAACAATCTTAACGCCCCTGATGCTTGGGTTGTCTCTGAGGTTTTATTCTCGGTTTGATTAAGAATCACACATATACTATAATACACTAAAAATGAGTGTAAATGGATAAGAAAAACACAAAAACTCTTCACCCAAGAAATTTCCATAATGAACGTTATGACTTTGAGGCACTCATCAAAAATAAGCCTACTTTAGCCTCTTTTGTTCGTGAAAATAAGTACGGTGATTTAAGTATTGATTTTGCTTCTAGGGATGCTGTTTTAGTTTTAAATCAAGCTTTATTGGCTCATTTTTACAATATTGAAAACTATGAACTTCCTAAAGACGCTTTGATAGCACCGATACCAGGACGTGCTGATTATTTGCATTATATAGCGGACTTGCTCTCTGCATGTAATGATGGAGAAATTCCTCGTGGTGAAAAAATTGTAGGCTTGGATATTGGAACTGGTGCAAATTGTATTTATCCTATACTTGGCTCATCTATATATGATTGGAATTTTGTTACTAGTGACATTGAAGAACTTTCTATCAAGTCGGCTCTGAGAATTATTGATGCTAATGAGCTTTTAGATGAAAAAATAGAGTGTCGTCTTCAAAGTAATAAAGAGAATATTTTTAACAATATCTTTATGAAAAAAGATAGATTTGATTTTACTCTTTGTAATCCTCCTTTTCATACTTCAGCTGAAGAAGCAAGTCTTGGGTCTCAGCGAAAAGTTCGTAATTTAACGAAGAATAAAAATGCCAAAAAAAGCCTAAATTTTGCAGGAGTTTCAAATGAGCTTTGGTGCGAGGGTGGTGAAATAACTTTTATCAAGAAGATGATTAGAGAGAGTGTAGAGTATGGTAGTAAATGTTTTTATTTTACTACTTTAGTCTCTAAAAAAGAGAATCTAAAGGCTATCTATAAGGTATTAAAAGCAGTGAAGCCTGTAGAAGTAAAAACGATAGAAATGAAGCAAGGACAAAAGATAAGTCGTTTTGTCGCTTGGACATTTTTGAGTAAGGCGCAACAAACTCAGTGGCGCAAAGAGCGCTGGAGTTAAGCTTTTTTAGCAACAAGAGAAGCTTTTTTAACACGATCACCTTGCTCATTTGTCTCAATATGCTCTTCATAGTAGATAATGTCCAATCCTATAAAAGAGTGAAGTAATTCATTTTTTCTTAATAAATAATCCAAATTCATCGTTGGAATTTTAAAATCACCGTGAGCTAGCATAAAGGTTTCAAAAACTAAAAGACCACCAGGTTTTAAACCATCTTTTATTTGTGAAACTAAACGGCGGTTTAAGTAGTTTGTATTAACAATAAGGTCATATCTCTTTGGAGCGATATGATATTTGTCAAGGTCTGTCTCTATTGTCTTGATAGTTGGGGCATCTACAATTTGACTCAGTGCATAATCAGAAATATCAACAGCATCAATTTCAAAACCCTTTACATGTAAGAAGTTTGTATTTCTTCCCGTTCCACATGCGATATCCAAGGCTTGACCGATATTAGCTTGGTCTATATATTTTTCAAGAAGTGCTGAAGCACACTCTTGTTTTGGATTTTTTGAATATTTTTCATTCCAGTTTTTCTTATCTTCTATCATAGAGTATCCTTGATTATTTACTTTTTCAAAATATATCTTAAATAGTATTGCTTTTCTATAAAGAAAGAGTTGAAGATTTATTTTTAAATTTTTTTTTAGTACATAGTAATCATATTGTTTCTTTTGTGATACCACAATGTGTTTTTTTAGTAACACCTTTGAAATAGTTGCACTTTAAAATGTCGTTAATCAAAATAATGAGGATTAGCAATGAAAAGAAGTTGGGTTTCACTGGTTGCAGTAGCGGCATTAGCGGTAGGTTTTTCAGGTTGTAGTGATAGTAGCGATGGAAAGAGTGCATCAAATCCAAATGCACCTTTAAAAGGTGTAGATACAGTGCTATTTGAAGGTATTGCAACTCCAGCTACAGATGCACAGAAGAATACACTTCAAAGCAGTCGTACGATCACTGTTAATGGTGAAGAACAAGCTGTAAGCTTTACAACATTAATGGCTACAGGTCATGCTGACAACGGTGAGGTTTTTGGTCTTGTTAAAGATATAAATGACAATCCAATTAAATTTGAAGATGGTTCTAACTATATCTGTAACGGTACGAATGATGGTGTAGGCTCTGGTCTTGATTACTCTTCTATTTTACAAAAAAATGGAAAAATTTATATGGTTAATCAATTTGAGTGTCAAGTAGGCGCAATGTACAAGTTTGAACTTGATCAAGATAAAGAGACAGGCGCTCTTTCTCCAAAAGCAGATACGCTTGAGTTCATTAGCCAAAAAGATGAGTTCGGTGGATTTGTTCACTGTGCAGGACAGACAACACCGTGGAACTCTCATCTAGGTTCAGAAGAGTATGAAAGCGATGCGCGTTCTATTGAAGGTGTTAATGGTGCAACTGGTAGCAAGTATTATGATGAGACAGTAAAATTCTGGGGCGGTGATTTCAGTAAAATGAGTCCTTACTTCTACGGTTGGACGCCAGAAGTACAGATCATGTCTGACGGTTCTGCAAACTACATGAAGCACTATGCTATGGGGCGTTTCTCTCATGAACTTGCCTACGTTATGCCAGATAAAAAAACTGTTTATCAAACAGATGACGGTGCAAATGTAGCGCTTTTCGTTTTTGTTGCTGACAAAGCAGAAGATCTTTCAGCGGGTACACTTTATGCAGGAAAATTTGAGCAGACAAGTGCTGGCAATGCAGGTGCATTTAACATCAGTTGGATTGATCTTGGACATGCTACAAACGATGAAATTCGTGACTATGTCGCTAATATGACTGTTTTTTCTGATATTTTTGAAACTGCCGACGCTAATGCTAACTTTACATGTCCTACAGGATTTACTTCAATTAATGCGAGTGCAGGTCATGAGTGTCTAAAAGTTAAAGATGGTATGGAGAAAGTTGCTTCTCGTCTTGAGACACGTCGTTATGCAGCGATGAAGGGTGCTACTACTGAGTTTCGTAAAATGGAAGGTTTTACGTATGACGAAGCTAATAAAAAAGCCTATCTTGCTATGAGTAACGTTGCTCGTGGTATGGCTGATGGTTACTCAGCATCAAAAAACACAACTAAATATGATGATGGCGGAAACAATGATCTTCGTGTACCTGAAAATATTTGTGGTGCAGTATATTCTCTAAGTATTGGTGCTGATATGATGGCTACAGATATGATGGGCACTGTTGAAGGTATGGAGCTTGCTGAAGCTGATGCATATGGAAATACGTGTCATGCAGATATGATTTCTCAGCCAGATAATGTTGCGATGCTTCCAGGTACAAGTATCCTAATGATCGGTGAAGATACTAGTAAACATACTAACAATGTGATCTGGGCATATGATACGATGACTGGTGCGTTGACACGTACGCTTACAACTCCAGTTGGAGCTGAAACAACATCTCCATTTTGGTATGCAGATATCAACGGTTGGGGCTACATGACTGCGGTCACACAACATCCAAAAGTCGATGGTGCTAAAGAGTCATCTGTTGGTGTTATTGGTAACATCAAATTCAAATAGTTTT
>JAYEPE010000100.1:0-3968 GCA_034723735.1 Campylobacterota bacterium
AAGATTCTAAAGCAGAGATGTCCGGATATGCTTGCAGAAGGTCCAATCCAATACGATGCAGCGGTAAACAAAGAAGTAGCTTCAACAAAACTGCCAGACTCAAAGTTGGCAGGAGAAGCAAATGTATTGATTTTTCCAGATTTAAATACCGGTAATAACACCTATAAAGCAGTTCAGCGTTCAAGTGGTGCTGTAGCTATTGGTCCGATACTCCAAGGACTAAGTAAGCCTATAAATGATTTGAGTCGTGGATGTTTGGTTGGGGATATTGTCAATACAGTTGCAATTACAGCGATTCAGGCGGGGCAGGAGTAATGAGAGTTGCTGTTATTAATTCTGGCAGTTCTTCATTGAAATTTAAACTTTTTGATATGAGAACAGAGGAAGTTTTACATGCGTTAATAGTAGAAAATATTGGTGAAAAAGGTTCTAAAATCAAAACTCATCATGAGGCTTTAGAGAGTTTAGATGTTGATTTTTCTTCTATAGATATTATTGGGCATAGAGTTGTTCATGGCGGTGAAGAGTTTAGTAAACCGACAATTATTGATGAAGGTGTAATTAAAACAATAGAGCATTTGATTCCTCTTGCTCCTCTTCATAATCCAGCTAACCTTGAAGGAATAATAGTTGCAAGAAAAAAAGCTCCGGATGCCATTCAAATAGCAGTCTTTGATACAGCTTTTCATGCTCAGATGCCAAGAGAGGCTTATATCTATGCTCTTCCTTTTGAGATGTATGAAAAACATAAGATAAGACGATACGGCTTTCATGGAACTTCTCATTCATACCTTCTAAAAGAGTGTGCTAAAGTATTAAATAGAGAAGTGAAAGAGTTAAATATAATAACTCTGCATCTAGGAAATGGTGCAAGTGCCTGTGCAATTGAAAATGGTATAAGTATAGATACTTCAATGGGTTTTACTCCGCTTGAAGGCTTAGTAATGGGAACAAGATGTGGAGATATTGACCCAGCGATAGTTTTGTATATGCAAAGAGAGTTAGGTCTAAGTATTACAGAGATAGATAATACTTTAAATAAAATGTCAGGACTGTTTGGCATATGTGGCAGCAGTGATATTAGAGACATACTTGATTCACAAAGTGAACATTCAGAATTAGCACTTGAGATGATGATAAGACGAGTTAAAAAGTATATAGGTGCATATATGGCACTCTTAGGTAGAGTAGATGCTATAGTTTTTAGTGGTGGAATTGGTGAAAATTCTACTTATATTCGGGGTAAGATTATGCAAAATAATCTAGCTCAAGAATCCCATGTTTTGGTTATAAAAACAGATGAAGAGTTAGAAATTGCGAGACAATGTCTAAGTTTTTAAATAGATACAGTGTAAATTGATAGTTTTAAAAAATGTAGAACTGCAGGCTAAAAGCCTGCAAAGATGTTACTAAAGTGGAGTAACGTTTTCAGCTTGAGGTCCTTTTTGACCTTCGCCTACTTCAAATGTAACTTTTTGCCCTTCAGCAAGAGAAACACGTCCACCACCTGTGTGGTTTACTTGACGAAAATGTACAAATACATCTTTTCCGCCATTATCTTGTTGGATAAATCCATAACCTTTTTCTTCATTAAACCATTTAACTGAGCCGTCTAGTAATTCTGCCATTGCAATACCTATATAGTAAATTTCACTTCCCAAAAGGGTAAGTGGAGTCAAAAATTTGGAGAGTCTTTAGGGTCACAATTGAGCAAAATCACAAAATCACACACTAAAGATGAACTCGAGCCTCATCTTTCATCGCAGGTATTATAGCTTAATTTTTTAAAATAAAGAAATAAATATAAAATTTTAACTTATCCTTAAATTGTCGATATATGTTCTATAACTATAATTAAAGGATTTATCATGAAGATAGCATCAAATATGCCAAATGCAAACGCAAGCGAAAATGCAAAAATGAGAGTTGCTGAGGCGCATTCTAAACATCTGGATAGAAATTTTACAGAAAAGATTTCAAAAGAGGATGCTGTGGAGTTAAGAGCACAGATTACTCAAACAGCAAATGATATGATGATGAAATCTACTTCTATTCAGAGTAATTTAGTGAATAAAAAAGATGATTTTGCTTCAATGTATCAAGATTTTCAAAGTTTTTTGAGTGATATTGGCTATGAAGGCAAGCCAATAGCTGAACTTTCTCAAAGTGAAGCTGCTGAGCTTATAAGTGAAGATGGAATCTTTGGAATAAAGCAGACCTCAGAGAGAATCGCAAACTTTGTTATAAATGGTGCCGGTGGTGATGAAGATAGGCTTCGTGCTGGTCGTGAGGGAATGCTACAAGGCTTTAAAGAAGCTGAGCAGATGTGGGGAGGAGAACTTCCTGAGATTTCACAACAGACTATGGCTAAAGCTATTGAAATGGTAGATAACGCTATGCATGATTTAGGTTTTTCTATACTTAACCAAGAAGCTTAAGCGGGAATATCTATCTCGCTTAACCCTTGAAGATTATTAGTACTTTTGCTCGCTTCATTTTTATATGTCTCTTTGCCTAATGTCTCTTCTTGTGCTTCACGGGTAAGTTGCTGCTGGGCTTTCATCATCATGACCATAGCAGAAGATGCTGCTGCTATATCTTGTAAAAAAGTACTTAAATAGGGGTCTTGTAGAGCTTTTGTGATTCCTAAATGGTGTACCTTGCTACATGACCTTGCTACATTTCACTCAATAATTTTAAGAATATACCTTAAGGGAAGTTCTTGTGATAAATTTAGATAAATTATATTTGACACAGACTAAGTACAAAACATATCAATACAAAAGAAGAGTGCCAAAAGTTCTTTTAGACTTCATAAATACAGTAACAATCAGACAAACTGTAGGAAGTAATCAGGATGAGGCTATAGTAAAAGCTGTTAGTTTTAATTCAGCTCTTCAAGATGCCTTACAGCTAATTGAAATGGGAGTAACTGAAACCATTATATATGATAAACTCAGTATATTTAACTCTACATCAATAATAAAAAAGAGTATAAAAGAAGAAAAACAGCCAAAGAGATTAAAGAATATTGCAGAAGAGTTTATTAAGTCAAAAGATGGTCTAATATCTACTCATGAGTTGAATTCTTATAAGTATGTTTTCAAGGAAGTAGTAGCATCTACTTTTAAATATATCAGTAAAGAGTGATACTGTAAAAGTACCAGCGGTCATGTTGAATTTGACTCGAATTTGACTCGGTGAATTTTAGAGTGCAGTCAAGCATTCCTATAATGGATTCATAATGTACTTATTCAATAATAGTGTTTAAATCAAATTTGTTGTTTTGTTTAAGGTGTGATTTTATTTAAGTTTAATTCAAGAAGAGTTATACTAAACGAGGTAGATGGTATTTATTTTCTATCCAAGAAAAAGAAAATAAGGCTTATAATCTTTTTACAATGGTCTGAAAGTATAAGTAGTATTCAACAGTTAAATTTGTACCTTTAGGGTTATTATCTATTCAATAAAGGGTATATTATGAAAATGCGTTTTATTTTGCCAATGGTAGCAGTAATTGTTGCGATGATGTTTGCTGTTAACGGATGCAGTGGTTATGGTGGTGGTGATAGTAATGAGACAGAGCCTCCTCCGGGTTCGCTGTCAAAAGCTTATAAAGGTCCCTGGATTATTTACCAGGGTGACGGTAATGTCTGTATATTGTTTGAAACCAGTATTAGTGTGGATAGTGATAGCGATCATATCAAAATCCATACAACCCCATATGATACGGCAAATCGTCACTTTAAGCACGACTGGGACATAGTGAACGCACCAGACGATCGTAGGCTTCATTGGTTTGAAATATACAAACTCAATCCGGATAGGCATTACGACTATACTATCTATTATCGGGCGACATTGTTAAGTGAGTGGAGTGAAGTCTCAGGATCATTCCACACCGCCCCCGACAAAGTGGCAGGTCAACTGAAATTCTTCGGTTTCGGAGACACAAAGCCACATATTGG
>JAYEPE010000101.1:0-3955 GCA_034723735.1 Campylobacterota bacterium
AGGACAGTACCAATTTTCAAAAGTGGGTGTGGACATGGAGGTGTACCACCTTCCCTTTACTTATCATTTTGATACACATGATTTTCTTGATTATTTTATTGTAGGTAATGTAGGCTACAGTCGTACTTTCATCAATAATGATATTGTGATACCTCCTGAGGGTCGTTTGGATTATGAGAATCACCTGCAAACTTATACGGCAGGTATTGGTGGAGGCATTCGTTATAAATTTAATGATGATGTCTCTGTTCTAGGAGGACTTGAGTTCATATATTCGCGCTCTGGTGTAAGTATTAAAAATCCCGATGATGATATCGGTGAAGCCATAAAAGATTTTTTTAATAAAAACTATAATGATAATCTCTCTTATAAATTTTTCACCTCTTTAGAATACCGACCAAAGCAATATCTATATAAACCTTATGCAACTCTTGATTTTAAACTCTATGAAACAAAGAGTAGTTTTACTTTTGATACTCTAAACTCCTTCGCTACACAGTCTAATGTTACAACTTTGGCACTAGGAATAGAGACATCAAATCTCTTTGAAGATCATGGAAATTATCTTACATTTGAAGCCTATTTTCATGCTAATTATCTAGGTGGAGATGTAGTTAAGAGTGTGAAGTTTGATCATTATGGCAGTGTAGGGGGAGTAGCTTATTGGTACACTCCAGAGAGTGTCTTGTGGGCAGAGCGTTTTTTTCTTGAGCTCAATACTATCCGTTCTGATGGCTTAGAAGGTTATAATCTTGGTATTGGATTTACTATAGATTTTTAAAACCTATTACCACGCCGTATGATAATAACGATTTAAGTCAAACATTCCAGATACAAGAGGCTCAGTTTTGTAAAAGTGTTCTTGAAACCAATCATAATGTTTCCAAAAATCTTTGTCTGCTCTTGAAACTCCAAATTTTTTAAACCTATTTTGATACTTTTCATTTCTTTCAAAGTTCATTAGCATATCAAAAAATTCACCAATATCATCTTCTTTGACAATAAAAAATAGATTAGGATAAGAGCCAACAGGACCTAGATGAAAATCAATAGTATCTTTGGCTGAATTGAGAGTACTATCAGCTCTAAGAAGAGAATTTACATTGTCATGCCAGCGATTTACAACCACGCTTCCCATGATATGAGAACCATCATTCAAAGCTAGTTTTATATAGAGTGTATTAGCACCATGATCAACAACATGACGGATAAATCCTGTCCCAGGAGCGGTAAGAGCACGAAAGCCATTACGAACATCTTCGGAAGTTTCATACACTTTAGGGAGTGTTGGTCTTGTATGTCCTATTGCAAAATAGTTAATATTATCAAATTGTGTATCAGTCTCTTTAAGAAGATGATTATTCACAATTTCTTCTATAAACTCTTGAGCAGGAGTATCGGTTTTGAATTTTACGGCAGAAGGACGTTTCCAGATATCTTCGTCTGTATGACCCTCAATCCAACTATCACCTTTATTCCAACTTTTAAACATTGAAAGTTGCTTTTCTTTTGGCATATAGGAGATGAAGTTCAACTCTCCTTCAAAGCGTAAGAAGTCCATATAGCGTCTTACATGTACTTGATGTGCAAGGTTTCCAAAAACATCAAATCCTGCAACAAGGTTATAATAGATACGTTCAAGGTGAGAATAATCAATAACCCAAGCCGTGCGAGGTAGCGAACCAATAGCTCCTTTGTGAACAGAAGCAGAATCAAAGTGACGGTATATGGTCATAAATGGGGCATCTGAAGCATTTTCGCCTTTATAAATACTCTCTATACCAAGCCCTTTTGGATACATCTCATCAAGGACACGTTGTTTTGTTTTGTAGTATTTAAGATATTTATTTAAATATTTATCTGAAAAAGCTTTATATACAGTGGCATCACTTCCCATTTCAGTAGGGACTTCTAAATTTGATGACTGTTCTAGCAAAATACTTGGACGTTGAACACTTATATCATACTCTGGATCTTGAAACATCACCCAAAAATCATCATGGATAGCAGCAAGTGCAATTTGTCCTCGACAAACAGGACCACGAATAAAGGTCATAATAATATAGTGAGCATTATCAAGAAGGTACTGATATCTTACCTTTGGAGGTATTTGAGCATAGGTTAAAAATGGATTGGCTGAACGTTTTTTATGATAGCTTTGGATATGAGGTTTTTCCATCCATGGAGTATCAATAAATAGCTCTTGAACATTTTGAAGGTAGGCATCATCAGTTACCACAACCATGTGTGTTTTATGGACGATTGTAGAGTATATTTTTTGAAAACGGTAATAAAATTTATCTACACCTGGATCATCGTAAGGACGGACACTAGGAATTAAATCAATAGACTCAGGTGAAGGGGTTTTTGAGCGAACTAATTCAAAAAACTCATCATCACTATTTCCAAAATTGATATGAGCTAGGTAGAGATGCTCATACAGATATCGTGCAGTCATTGCATGTTTTGCATCACTTTGATTAAGAAAGTTTTCCCATTTTCCAATGCTAATAGCTGCTTGCGGAGTTGGAGACTTGTATGCTTTTATCTGTGCATCAGTTGGACCATGTGCCCCTTGTGCTAACCAATCTTTAAGTGTTTTAAATTCATCATCACTCATATTTGGAAAACCATAAGGCATACCACGATGCTCTTTTTTCTCTAAATACTTACCCACCTCTTCTTGATTACGTGAGCAGATAAGATCTTCAGTTTCAGGACGAAATTCACCGATGATTTGAGGATTATCTACTTTTTCTTGAAGAAGATGCATCATTATTGAGTCATTAAATCCATCTTCTGCATTGTTTTCAACAACACTAAAGAAGTCTTTTTTACGCCAATCTTCTTCAGAATGAGCATCTATAAAAAGGCGAGTCTGTGGTGATGCTGAGAGACGCTCTGCATTATAAACTGCGGCTTTACTAGCACCTCTCTCTAGCCCATCAAATGAGCTAAGTTTAAGCTGACACGGTGCGTTATAACAAGAGTGGCAGACAACACAACGATTATCCAATATGGGCTTTATTTGACTAAGGTAATCAATCTTCTTTGTACTTGTCTCTTCTATCTTAACAGCAGGAGGAGGGGTATAAGAACATCCTGTAAGAAAGAGTATAAAAACGCTTACATGTAAGAGCAGTTTTAACATTAATAATATCCTGTTTTTTGTGATTTCGCCTTAATGATAGCATAAATTTTTTGCTATGTCTATTAAAAAATATTCCTGTTTTATTTTTGCAAACGAATGCTAGAGGAGTAAGATGTATTAATCGTTTTCATCTCTACTAAAGGATTGATATATGCTTTTTTTTGCAACTCTTTAAAACTCAGCCCATATGTTTTTAGCAGATTGTTTTCATAGAGATATTTTGCTGTATAACCACTTAGTAGTATCTCCCAATTGAATTTCATATCTGAATAATTGACTAGTGAATGATTCCATATACTTGTTGTACAGTTCGTTGTTAAGGTGTTATAAAATTCAGGAGTATTTTTTAATTCATTTATCTTTTGAATATAATTTAAAAAGACTTTTTTCATATCTTCAGGTTTTGCATCGATTTGATACATATAAACATGCTCGGGTGGATTTTTTCTGATGTTTGTACGTAATCCTATCAAATCACGCTCATCAGCTACAACATAATAGAGTTCACTCTCTTTAAAAAAACCTCGTATCATAGAGTAAGATTCACCTACTTCTTTACGCGCTTCAATGGATATAGCTAAATGCTTATCATCGCTAAATGAGAAGCTTAAAAATGTGTGTGCTATATTGGGTCCCATCCAGTATGTTGCTATAAAATCTATACCATCAAGCTTATCAATATCAAAAGTTTCATCATAATAAGAAGCTTCATATTTCTCTTCTGTAGTGTATGCAAAATTACGGATATTATGAACTGTAATGAGATTCTTTTTCTGCGTTGCATAGGATAAAACTGCCACATCT
>JAYEPE010000102.1:0-3879 GCA_034723735.1 Campylobacterota bacterium
GAAAAAGGGTCGGAAAAAGAGGAAAAAGGGTCGGGTTATAACTATAACTTTTCTGATTATATCTAAAAGAACTATTCTTCTAATAAGTAAGACCCTCACTTACATCATAACACCTCAATATTTCTCAAATCGCAAAAGTTTTTTATATAATTATCCATTTAGGTTTTGAGGTAAAGTTATAGTTATAACCCGACCCATAAAACGCGACCCATAAAACGAATACAATCTTGTAATTCTTGCAAAAGAGACGCTCCTTAGGTTTTTGCTAAGCTTACTCTTTCTTTGCTTACATGTAAAGAATCCTTCACTTTCTCATGCACTAAACTTCCTGCTATCTCAGGCTCTTGAAATTTAATTCCCTCTGGTACTTTTTGCGAGTGAAGCTGAATAGCTGTCTGTTTAAAATTAGGCTCACCTGATTTTGGACAGAACTCATTTTGGGTTAATCTATTGACTAATTGCGTATTAAAATGAAAGGGGACAAAAACAGTTCCTTCTCTTACTGTTTGAGTCACTTTAACAACTACATCTTTTACTTCACCCCGTAAACTTGAAAGTGTAATGCGATCTCCACTCTTTACATGTAAGGTCTCAGCATCTTTAGGATTGATATCTACCCACGCTTCGGGAGCTAGATTATCAAGTATCTCTATAGAGCGTGTTTTTGTTCGGGTATGCCACTGTTCTACCGTTCTTCCTGTATTTAAAATCAATGGAAAATCAGCACATATTGACTCTTTCATTGGAAACCACTCTGAGGCTACTAATGTTGCTTTGGCATCTTTAGTTTTAAAATCCATATCTTCACCATAAAGGCGCTTTGTTCCTAGAGGGTTTTCATCATTACATGGCCATTGAATACCGCCATATTCTTCTAAAAGCTTATAAGTCATCCCCGAGTAGTCACATAAGCGCCCACGACTCACCTCTTTCCACTCATTAAAAGCATCTATAGGATTATTCCAATTTGGGAAAATCAGCTCATTAACTCCCTCAAATTGTTTTGAAAACTCTACAAAAATATCAAAATCACTCTTAGCACTTCCACGAGGTTCAACTGCTTTATTGGCACGATTCACACGGCGTTCTGAGTTAGTATATGTTCCCTCTTTTTCTCCCCAAGTAGCCGCTGCAAAAACAACATCAGCTATCTGTGCGGTATCAGACATAAAAGCATCTTGAACTACAAGCAAATCTAGTTTAGCGAGTGTGGAGCGTAATTTTTCTTGGTCGGTAAAGCTTACAAGTGGATTTGTTGCAACTATCCAAAGTGCTTTAATTTCACCCTTATCTATAGCTTCGATAATTTCGCCATACTTATATCCACGCTCTGTAGGAACAACATCTAAAGGAACATTTACAATTTTTGCATACGCTGCGGCTGCCTCTGTATCTCCAAAATTTCGATAACCTGGGAGTGAAGAGGTAAAGCCTGTTTCACGAGTTCCCATCGCATTACATTGACCCGTAATACTAAAAGGTCCAGAGCCTGGCTTTCCTATCTGCCCTGTTAAGAGGTGAAGATTAATAATAGCGCTCACGGTATCTGTTCCCATAATTGACTGATTTACTCCCATAGTCCATGCTGAGAGCACTGCTTCTTGTGAAGCGTACTGACGTGCAATTTCATAGAGGGTTTTTACATCTATTCCCGTTATATTTGCAACTTCTTGGGGAGGATAATCTTGTAGAAATTTTTTGAGTTCTTTATAGCCATTTGCTTTAGCTTTGATATAGCCCTCATTTTCCCAACCCTGCTCTAAAATGATATAAGCTAAACCATTTAAAAGTGCCAAATCAGTTCGAGGTTTGATAGGAATAAACATATCTGCCATTTGAGAAGTTTTTGAAGCACGCGGGTCAATGACTATAATTTTTGGCTTCTTCTTGTTTTTAGCAATATGGAGTTTTAAAATAGGATGATTATCAGCAATATTTGCCCCTATTAAAACAATCACATTTGCATGTTCAAAATCTTCATAGCTTCCAACTGCACCATCAGAACCCAAAGACTGTTTGTATCCCATAACCGCTGATGCCATACAGAGCGTTGTATTTCCATCAAAGTTATTGGTTTTTAGACCTAATTGTGCTAGTTTTCCTAAGGTGTAAAACTCCTCTGTAAGCATCTGCCCTGTAGAGATAATACCTACAGCTTTTGAGCCATATTTATTAGCGATATTTTTAAAATTTTGTGAAACTTTAGAGTAGGCTTCCTCCCAATTTACATCATGGAGTTCACCATTTTTTCGGATTTTTGGATGCAAAACACGATCTGGTGCATTTAGCATCTCGTGTTCACTCAAACCCTTAGGACAGAGTGTTCCCATATTTACATTATGTTTTGGATTACCTTTTGTATAGACAGCCTTGCCATCTTTTACCCCAATATAAAGTCCACAACCAACTCCACAATACCCACAAGTTGAAAACACCCACTTATCAGGCTTTTTTGCATCATTTATCATTCCAAATTGTGGATCGCTACTTAATTTATACTTTTCTTCTTTAATATCGAGACCTAAAAAGTCTTTAATTTTTTTTATCATCGTTGCTTCCCTACAAAAAATGAACCTGCCATTCCTAAAGGAACAACCGTTGCATAAAATAGAAATCTATCTATAAATTCACTGCTCATGCTTAAAAGCAATCCTATCAATAAAAAAGCTATCGCGGTAGCGTTAGCGCCTGCTCCAACAAGAATTAAAACTAGTAGTGGTAAGAGTAATGAACCCAAGATAAAAGTAACAATACGAACCTTTACATGTAAGGCAAAGTATTCACTATGAATACGCTCACTTTTTTCTAATTGATATGAATTTTCTTCTGTACTTCTAAGCGTTCTACGGTCTTCATAAGTGAAAAATGCCTGAGCTGCTGCTAAGAGTAAGGCTGTTGCCATAATCGGTGTTACAACCGCACTCATATCTTGGAGTAAGGCTACTAAAGCGATAAGCAAAAGACCTACATAACTCACACCAAAAAACTTAAGGTTTGTAGTAAGTCTATCCCAAGCAGGACGAGCTTTAATACGGTAAATCATTGATTGAGCAAAAATACCATATACACCCACTACAAAGCTTAGTAATTCAAAGCTTACATGTAAGAGCGTGGGTATCTCTAAGTAATAGAGTCCTACATTTACACTCATCATTGCTGTAAAGACCCCTAAAGCTAAAGCTTCTCGTGAAAGCCATGAAGTTTTAATATTTTTCATTGCAGTCATAGCAAGCAAAGGTCGTCCTAAGTGAAGTGCTGAAAGCGGTAAGCCTAGAGCCGCTGGAAGCATTGCTACTGCCGCCATAATCCATGTCGGTGAGCTCAAACCAAACAGAGAGAAAATATTTCCCATCATTAAGGCAAAAAATGCACCTAAAGAGATTTGAGTTAATACCGTCATAAAAACGAGTGGTAGTTCAGAGTGAGCTGGTTTTAAAAGATGTTCATCACGTTCTATCATTTCTGGCATATTATCAGGGAGCGTGTATCGTGTAGTTGAATTTGTAATGCTTGCATCGGGTAAAAAAGGCATATTGGCTTGATCTTGCATCTGCTCTTCTTTCCACTCTTGCACATTAAGAGTCTCAATCATAATTGCACCCGATGGACACGCCTGAACACAAGCAGGTGACTGCCCCTCATCAAGACGCTCATGACACATATGACATTTTGTAACGATGTGGCGTTCTTCGTGGTAGGTAGGTACACCATAAGGGCAGTTCCATGTACAGTACTGACACCCAATACATGTATCATCTTCATGAATAACAATACCCGTCTCTTCTATCTTTATATAGCTATTTGTTGGGCAACCAATAAGACATTGCGGATCAAGGCAGTGATTACAGCTCATAGAGTTGAAAAGTTGCATTACAGCAG
>JAYEPE010000103.1:0-3873 GCA_034723735.1 Campylobacterota bacterium
TGAAACGGGTGACAATAAACATATTCAAGAAAAAGACCATGAACTTGAAGAGCTCTACGATAACTTTATTCATAGTATGGATTAATCTTACACAATGACGCAATTTATCCTTTTTTCAGACCACACCTCTTAGTCAAATATCAAGCTCTTTTCGTTATAATATATCAATTTACTATAAGGGGTTTTCATGCTTTCAGACCGCATTCAAACACTATCACCATCATTAACAATCGCCATCTCATCACTTGCACGTGACTTAAAAGCACAGGGTAAAGATATTCTCTCTTTCTCTGCAGGAGAACCGGATTTCGGTACACCACAGCGTATTAAGGATGAAGCGATCAAAGCGATTAATGAGGGCTTTACACAATATACAGCAGTTCCGGGCATACCAGACCTTCTTGATGCAGTCGCACATAAACTTAAAAGAGACAATAACCTTGACTATGCTCCATCAGATATCATTGTAAGTAATGGCGCAAAACAATCTCTCTTTAACCTTTTTCAAGCCACGCTCAATCCTGAAGATGAAGTGATTATCCCTGCTCCATACTGGGTCACTTACCCTGAACTTGTCAAGTATGCCTCAGCACTGCCTGTGGTGATAGAAACCAATGAGTATGCTAACTTTAAGATTACGGCTGAGCAGCTCAAAAATGCGATTACGAAGAAGACCAAAATGCTTATTTTGACAACACCTTCCAACCCTACAGGTTCAGTCTACTCCAAATCTGAGCTTGAAGCTTTGGCGGAAGTACTCAAAGGAACAGATATCATCGTAGCTTCAGATGAGATGTATGAAAAACTGGTGTATGGCATTGATTTTGTGGCAACGGCGAGCATCTCTGAAGATATGTACCAAAGGACCGTTACCGTCAATGGTCTAAGTAAATCGGTAGCCATGACGGGATGGCGTTTTGGGTATCTGGCAACACCCAACAAAACACTCATTGCTGCCATGAACAAGCTTCAAAGTCAAAGTACATCAAACATCAACTCAATTACACAAAAAGCAGCGATCCCTGCCCTGCTTGGTGAAGTTGACAGTGACATTGATAATATGCGAAGGGCATTTGAAGCAAGAGCCGATGAAGCCGTAAAACTCTTTAATGAGATTGAAGGTATATCGGTATTGAAACCACAAGGGGCATTCTATCTTTTTGTCAATATTAAAGAGGTCTCCAATGACTCGATAGAATTTTGTAAAGCGTTACTTCAGGCAACTGGTGTGGCCGTGGTTCCGGGTATTGGTTTTGGAGCAGAGGGGTATTTTAGATTCTCTTTTGCCACAGACATTACGACAATACGTGAGGGGGTAAGACGTATTGAAAAGTTCATTCAACAAAATAAAGCATCATAAAACTGGCATTGAGCATTTAAATCTTTTATCCTCACGCTGCCTATTGTAAACTTATCTTTTGATAAGGATCTGATTTTAATGTCTCTGATGGCAACACACTAAAGAGATCCTTATACTCTTTAGCAAAACGTCCAAAATGTGAAAATCCCCATTTCATAGAAATATCAGATACATTTGTCGTCTCTACATCTCTATAGCATAGCTCTTCATGGGCGCGATTAAGTTTAAGAAGATGCATGAAGTGTTTAGGGGTTATCCCAAAAAGGGATTTAAAACTATTTTGAAGTGTTTTATCGGATATTTTAAACTTTTCAACGATAGATTGAATGCTCATTCTCTCCTCTAATGAATCAAGTAAATAGGTTCTGATTTCAAGAGCAGTTTTTTCTCCTTCTGTAAGATGGCACGCTTCACCGGATTGTCCTGTAAAAGAGTGCTCAATAGCCGTTATAAGTTTGTTTTCCGTTTCTTTACGTGCATGATCATTTTTATACACTTCGGGTTCTTCAATAGCACGCTTCCATTGCGCTTCAATTGTATTGGAGAGTATGCTGTTGATATCTTTAAATAGTTTGTCTGTTGAAGTGAGTATATTGGGAATTTCTTTTTTTACAAGTGATTTAGCGATGCTAATTATCGCCAATATCGTATGATCGCTTGAGCTGAAATCATAAGGTTTTGCATCATCGATGATAATTGCATCACCTTGTATCATCTTAAGACCATTGATACAGACAGAACCGTTACTCTTTTGTAAAATAGCAATCGTCAAACAATCTTTTGGTGCGATACCTTCGAACATCATTCCTTCATGTCTATCTGCATGCCCAAACTGTAGGTTATTGAGTTGAATGCCATCATGACGACCGTAAAACGCGCCGGTACCAAATCTATATCGAGAGAGAAAAAGCCAGTTTTTTGCACTCTCTTGCATAGCCGGATAATCAAAAAACTCTTGATTGACAATTAAACCTGGCTGAAATGTTAAATTACGTGGCTCTGTCATAGTAAACTTTCCTTGATAATCACACTACATTTTTTTGTCTAAGTATACTGAAATTTTCGAAAAGTGGCTAGACAGACTCTTTCCAAATGGGCTATACTCATTAATACAAAATAAAAAAATGGAGAAGTCAAAATGAGTATTTCAAGTAAGATAGGTCGTCCAATCATTGCTAGTGCGTTAATAGTGAGTAGTTTACTAAACGCTGCAATGGCAGAAGAAGTGGTTCCTGTCAATGTAGACAATTTTGTACGTGCGGAAACAGCTCAACAGATAGGAAGAGCATTAAAGATGTCCGGTGGTGTCAATAAGTGGTTCCACTTTTATAATCCTGTGCCACTTGACAAGCAAAATGTTATCCGTATGAACCTTGACACCCTCTATAGTAGTGTAGTCGTTGATATCAGTAAGGGAGCAACACTTACTATTCCTGATTCGGGTAAGCGATATATGACAGTTATGACACTGAATGAAGATGAGTATATCAATAAGGTTTTTCATAAAGGCGGAACCTATAAACTGACTATGAAAGAGTTTCACACACCTTACCTTATTCTTGCCGCACGTACGCTTGTCAATGCAAGTGACCCTGAAGATGTTAAAAAAGCGAATGCACTTCAAAATCAGTTAAAGATTGAAGCAAAATCATCAAAACCCTACACGCATCCAAACTATGACCAAAAAAGTTATAAGGCTACTCTTGATGCACTCTTAAAATTAAGTGAGGGAGTCTCTGATACAAAACATATGTTTGGTAAAAAAGAGGACGTAACTCAAGTACGACACCTTTTAGGAGCAGCTTTTGGTTATGCTGGCTTGCCAGAAAGTGAAGCTTTTTATATCACTAAAAATGAGCCTCGTAAAGCTGGTAACTTTCAACTTACTGTCAAAAATGTTCCCGTAGATGGTTTCTGGTCTTTAAGTGTGTACAATAAAGATGGATTTTTCGAAAAAAACAAGTTTAATGCAAATAGCACGAACAACCTCATAGCAAAACCAAATAAAGATGGCTCTATCACGGTGAATTTTGGTACAGATCCTAAGGGTAAAGAGAATTTTATCTATGTTATGGATGGATGGAACTATACAGTGCGTCTTTACCTGCCACGAAAAGAGATTCTCAATGGCAAATGGTCATTTCCTGAACCTAAACCAGTAAAATAATTTAAGGAAAAGTAAAATGAAAAAAATATACATACTTTTAGTTATGAGTCTAATGCTCACAACCCCCTCTTTCGCAGCTTCGTCAGAACTGACTCCAAAAGAAGCACAACAAATCGCAAAAGAGGCTTATATTTACGCCAACCCGACGGTGGACAACTACCGTATCCTACACTCCCATTTTGTGAATAGTAAACATCCAGAGTTCAAGGCACCCTGGAACCAGATCTCGAATGTAACCCGTGTTTATACGCCTGATGATACGGCGATCCAGACCCCGAATTCTGATACACCTTATAGCTTTTTGGGTCTTGATCTACGTACTGAACCCATGGTGTTGACCTTACCG
>JAYEPE010000104.1:0-3853 GCA_034723735.1 Campylobacterota bacterium
ATCACCTGAAAAAAGTTCTGCATCCCACTCTGCAGCGTTCATAATACCATCACCATCCATATGAATAAATAATAGACGCTTTCCATTATCTGTAGTGAAGTCAGGTACAGCAAGTGGTTGCAATCGCAGTGCTTCTTGAAAAAGCTTAAAAGGATTAGCAATCCATAATGTATTTCCAGCCATTTCTATTAACATCGAACCTTCAAAGGCATATCCACCCCATGGTGTTATTGCTGCCATAACTGAATAATTTTCTTCTGTTTTGACCTGACATAAAACTTGTGAATTTTTAGGATGAAAATAGGTATCTAAAGAAGGAAAGAAAGGATCTACTTCATAGCCTATATATTCACTATCGCTAATTATCTTTTTCTTAGTATTGTCTATAACATCTTTTTCAATATCAATATCTAAAGTTTTAAAAATACTGAGATGATAATCAGAATCAAGTCCTTCAAAAAACAGTATCTTTAAATCATTTTTTCTTAATGCATGAACCCATCGGATAAAAGCCTTAGGCTCTTTTCTAGTATATTCACCATTAAGCCATACAACAACGCCCGCGTAGCGTTGCAATATATCATCAGAGAGTATCTTTTTTGATACATCATATAAAATAGGAATATAGCCTAAATATTCTATAGGTAATGCACCTTGTTGGAATGCAGAGGTTTCATCAATATCTTTATTTTCAAAAGTTCCATCATAAAGGAATAATACTTCACGCTTCAATGCATTTTTACTTGATTGTCCCACAGCGCTTAATGTTCTATTTCCAATATAAGGGATGAAGTTAAAAGCTTCTATTTTTTTCAAAGTTTCAGTCATTAATGCTCTCTTTGAAAAAGGTAGATAATCTAAGATAATTATAGGTTTATTATACTTTTGTACCTTACTTATCTCACTCAATAAGAGTTCTCTATTAAGATTGGAAACATCTACATAATTAAACCCATTACTTGAAAGTCCTTTAAACAGTGATTCATAAACAAGAGCTTCAATAAAATCATGCACTTTAGCAATAATTTTAGACTCAGCATTAAGAATAATTTTTGCATCAGGATAACGATGATTAAATTCATAAAGAAACTTTATAATTCCCTCTTCTATCAAAGCCTGTTTTTCATCTCTTATCGTAGATGCTTGATATACATTCAAGTGATCAAAATAAAAGTTCTTATACCCTTGTTCAATCAAAGGGTTAATAATATTATTATAAATAAAAAGATGATAATCTTGATTACTCATATCAAGAAGTTCTGAATCTTGAATTACACTATTGCTTAAAATCCATTGTTTATCAAAATCAGCTGAATAAGAACCTTTTAGGTCTAAAGTTGCAATATCTATCTGTGCATAAATATTGTCTTTATAAATTTTAAATCCATGCGTAAATTCATTCGCCGATTCCGGCTTTAAAATAATATAATCATGGATACCAAGAAGTGAGTAAGGTGTGTCATCCCCATAATAAAATATCGCACTTTTAGAAGTCAATGATGCGTGCAATGAAGCAAAAAAGAATAATAAAAGGACTAGGTATTTAATATAATTCATTGTATATCTCCCTCTTTACATGTAAGCTTAATATGAACATCTTTTTGTTTTTTATACTTAACAGTAATAATATTATCTGTAGTTTTTTTATAAGCTGGATTAGGTATTGTCTGAAGTTTACATCCATTAGCAATGTGATATCGCATCTCTACTGGTACTTCACCTTTAAAATAGAGGTCAATACCATTATCCTTATACAAAGAATCGACTAAGATAGCATTAGCATCGATAAGATAATTTTGATCTACTTCTTGAGAATTTAAAACAAGAAACTGACTTTGATTATGATCAAGATGTATATATTTACTCTCTTCATGTACTTTCATGCCAATAACACCTGTTGAAGCTTTAAAATCAACTACTTTATCTTTTGCAATACGAACAGTTTTAAGATTTTTAGTTCCTTTGATTAGCCAAGTATCTTCTTGCTCTGCTAAAGAAATATCATAAAAATCCATTACTTTAGGAATATATGTAGATGTATATATTGGCATAACATCTTGTTTCATTGCCCATTTAAAGACTGTATGGAGTGCATCTTTAGAAGCTTTTTTAGATCCAGAATAGGTATGAAAATAGATATCTATAGGTTTAAAACGCCTCGGTTTATCTGTTAATTCAAAAGTTTGGATAACCTTTTTATAACCCCAATATGGACCTAACCAATCATTCGTATATACATTTTCATTCTGTGCACCCGTAAAGATTTGATAATACTCACCACGTTTAATACCATAAGGTGCGATAGTACTTAACCATGGGTTTTCTTCTGTAATTGTGGTGTCACCTCCATTAATATGAAGAATACTATTTTTATACATATAATCTAGGGTAGTTTCGGTAGGCAGACAATCACCACTCCAAAAAATCATATTGGCATTTTTGTCTTTAGGTGCAAGTTTATTCGTCACATAATCTAGTGATCCTCGAATTTCACGATCAAGAGAAAAATCATAATTTTGAACTTTTAAACGATACTTTTTATCTAAATCATCGTTAATAATTTTACCCCAATAAAAAGGGTGCGTAAATGTATGCGATGCTGGTTCTACGTTATCAAGAGCAAAGATGTCTCTTGAAATACTCTCTAGTTTTTCAGAGATACCAATATAACCTACACTCGTTGAATCTTTTCCATAAAGTCCATAAGGAGCAGTTTCACCCTCAATTATTGACAATGACATAGGAATTTTATATTCAGAAAATACTTCATCATATAAAACTTCTCCTGAAAACAACTTAGAGTTCCATTCTGCTCTATTCATAATGCCGTCACCATCCATATGGACAAATAAAAATCGCTTTCCATTTTCTGTTGTAGGGTCAGGAACAGCAAGGTCATCTAATCTTAATGTATCTTTCAATAATGTAAATGGATTTGCAATCCAAACATCATAATCATACATACGTATCATAACAGAACCATTAAAAGCATAACCACCCCATGGTGTAATAGCTGCAATAGTTGAAGAGTGGTTTGCATCATTTATAATTTCAAGTAATTTTTCTGCATTAGCATGATCATAATAATAACTCTGACGTGGAATAAAAGGATCGATCTCATAGCCCATATAGGTATCATTGACAATTAACTTTTTTTTCGATTTTACTGTTTGTGTACTTATGACATCTTTTATTTGTACCCTATCGTATTTTATTTCTAACTGTTCAAGTAGGGCTTGATGTTTCTGTGGGTCTAAGGTGTCAATAAAAAGTGTTTTTAAATTACTATCTAAGAGTTTTGCCATTTTCATTTCAAAAATAATTGGATTGTCTAAGGCATAACTTCCTCCAATCCAAACAACAGCACCTGCATAACGTTGTAACTTCGCCTCAGGAAGCATCTCTAGAGAAATATCATGAAAAATTGGAATATATCCCATATATTCCAATGGTAATGCTAACTGCTGAAATGCAGTAGCATATATTTTATCATCATCCTCAGTACCATCATATTCTGTTCCATCATAAACAAGAAGTACTTCTCGTTTTTTTGCATTTTTAGATGATAATCCAATATGAACCAAATCACGATCACCGATATAAGGGATAAGATCTAAATTTTCAATAGCCTTAGTTGTTGCATTCGCCAACTTTGATTGAGGATTTTTTGTATAATCAACAGCAATGACAGGAATATTATATTTTTTGATTTTTTCAATTTGAATAAGCAACCACTCTCTATCTTCTTGAGAAATACCTACATAACTCAAATCTTTTGTTGAAAGTCCCTGATAAATAGATTCAAATAAAACAGCATCAACACAATCATGAACATCATCAATAATTTCAAAAC